>SFQZ01000170.1 GCA_004562915.1 bacterium | reverse complement strand
ATTTCTATCGTTCCAACCAATATCACCTCCGCCTATTATAAATCTACAAAAGCTACTCCAAACCTTGAATATATTCCTCCAGATAGATGCCTTGAGAATATATTTCCTGCGCCGCCTCTCTGCCCACATAGCGATAATGCCACGGTTCGTAAATAACTCCCGTGATCTCCGTCTTATCCGCCGGATACCTGTTAATAAAACCATATTTATAAGCATTATTTGCAAGCCATGTATATACTTCATCACTGGTGCTTCGAGAAGTATCCTCATTAATGTCCACTGCCAGCCCTAACTGATGCTCACTGGTCCCCGGAACAGCCACCCACTCTTTTGCTTTCTTTTCAGCCTCTGACGCAGAATATCCTTCACACTTATATGCTTCGATTTTTTCATCCAGAATACGGTGCTGCGTTTCCTCTGTTCGATAACCGTCAGCTACAAAAAGTTGGATTCCTTCTGCTCTTGCATCATCAAACATTTCTTGTAAATCGGGATAAATTCTGGAATCCACCTTTTCGCCATTGGATAACTCGGTTAATTCTACTGTGTAATCTTCCGGTATATAATAGTCACGATTTACGAGAATCAGGTTCCATCCATGATCTGTGTTAGCGGTACTGTGGATGCCAATAAGATTCTCGATCACCGATAGTGAGAAAGTCGGCAGGTTGATTTCTATGTTGGTTGCTACACTGTATCCCAAAATAACAACCAACACTATGCCAATGAGCAGCATTCCTCTATGTTTTCTACGGCGTTTCATTTATTTGATTTGTGTCCTCCGATACACGATATACATAGCAGGAACAATAAAGCAGAGCAAAATTGAATACACCGGTATAATAATCGACATTGCTCCAAAGATTTTCCCTCCGATCTGATATAGGCTGAAATCTTCAAGGCTTTTATTCAAGCGAAGCAACTGATCCGGAAATAATGTCATAATGCGTGACAGCCAAGCAATTTTCCCAAAAAACGGCGGTACACAAGTAAGGATAAATGGAATCGTGATTGCCAAAACAGTGGAACGCGTTTTCGCAGATATCAGCATAGCCAGTGTAAGAATAAACAGACTTCCCACATATCCTCCAAGCAATGTGAACGCCCAATCCTGAAAATAAGTGATATTATAAAAACTCCTCCAATTACTTACTCCAGTTTGTATCCAGCATACGCCGCCGTCAAATCCCAATGCTCCAAGTACAATGAGCGAATACAGAAGCATGACGGTCCAGTATATAACAGTAACAATCACAACGCCTGCACCAATTTTAGCTGCCACTGCTTTATTTCTTCCCAATCTGGAAGAAAAGAAGATAGAATCTGCCTTTAATGAAAATTCATCTGAAAAAATACCCGCCACAAAAAATCCGGCAACTAAAACCAAAATCATCATCAGTGTCGGCATATATTGCGAATCCATGAGTGCTTTCCATCCATCTGTATATTCATAATAGAATGGGGTTTCAAGATTTTCGTATTGACCAAGCAAAAATGCCTTTTTTTCCTCTGAATAGGTGTCACTGATTTCATCCGAATACAAATATTCTCTCAGGCTCTCTACCCGGCGCTCATAAAATTCACCGACTTCATCCGCAGATACCCGGTCTGCCAGATAATAATCGTAATCATCAAAACTTCCAAACGCCAGTGTAATCATCTGCTTAATGTCCGAAATACCTTGCGTTTTTGCATATGCAATATCGGTCATCCGTTCATTTTCGGACTGTGCTCCACCAGAAGATTGTACTGCCTGATTTTCCCGAATCACATCAATCAGTACATTTTCCGTAATATCCCCGGCCCATTTATTTCTTTCTTCTTTCAGATAATGCGCCGCTGCAACGCCGGAAATTGTTGTTCCATCTTCTGTGACATATTTGACATCCCGTATCGTCAAAAAACTCCCGACCACAAGCACTGCCAGAAGAATAAGCAGAGCGACTTTATTGATAGGTTTTGAAAAAACCTTTTTTATTTCAAAGAACAGCATCTTCATCACCAACCTTTTCTCCAAAATAATACAGAAAAACATCTTCCAGATTTGCTTCCTCCGGCACCGCTCCCGCAAAAGGCTTATCCTTAGAAATAATCCTCAGCTCTGCTCCATGTGCTTCAGATTTTACATTAGAAACCTTATACGCTTTCAGCACAGAAGGAACTTGCGCCTTTTCTACATTGCATTTCCATACATTTTCCGTCATGGAGCTAATCAGTTCTTCTGAAGTCCCTCTGCGGATCAAACTACCGTCTTTCATAAGCAGAATCTCGTTGGCGATATATTCAACATCTGAAACAATATGGGTAGACAGAAGCACCAGCCGATCCCCCGATAATTCGCTGATTAGATTACGGAAACGTATTCGTTCATTTGGATCAAGACCTGCTGTCGGTTCATCCAAAATAAGAATTTGGGGATTGTTCAGCATTGCCTGGGCAATTCCAGCACGCCGCTTCATTCCGCCGGACAGTTTTTTCATCTTCCTGTTTGCCACTTTTGCAAGCCCGACCTGTGTGATAAGCTCTTTCACTCTCTTTTTTGCAACAGGGCTTTTGATTCCTTTGATAGTCGCAATGTAGAGGAGATAGTCCCGTACCGTAAATTCCGGGTAAAAACCAAAATCCTGTGGCAGATATCCCAATAGCTTTCTATAGTCAGCATCCAGCTTAAAAATATCCTTTCCGTTACAGGTAATTTTTCCTTCACTCGGCTTCAATAACGTACAGAGCATCCTCATTAACGTTGTTTTTCCTGCTCCATTTATCCCCAATAATCCATAGACACCGTTTGTCATAGTAAGGGACAAGTGGTTGACGGCGGTAAAGCCGCCAAAATCTTTTGTAAGATTTTCAACCTTCAATTCCATTTAAGTTTACCTCCCAGTAATTGTTACAGCTACTCAGCGTCCGATGAATCGCAAAAGCGAGAAATGCCAATGCAATTCCAAACAGCCCGATCCATACCGGCATAGTAATCCAGGTATAAATTGTTTCATTCAAGATAAGCAGCCACCAGAACCCACCCCAGATAATACACAAACCGATTGCGGCAAATTGGTTAAAGTGATGTTTACTGCACAATATTCCAAAGCAGATACACGCAGTAATTGCCATTGGAAATAGAAATTGTGTCAGCAATACCGACAAGGCCAGATGCAAAGTAGTGGAGGCCAGACCACAAAATAGTGTGATAAACACTACATCTACAATACCAAACAGCGTCATTCGTGCCGCATAAATTTGCCGCAGGGAATAATAGCTTGCCGCTTCAATCTCCATAGACTGGCTATTCCGGTTTTTCCATAATTCCGGAATCACAAGAATAATAAACAGCGATGCTGTAACTCCCATGCTTCTTTGGACAGCTTCAATTTCCACAGATAAGGGAAAAGAAACCCAAAACAGCAGCAAGAGAAGGAACTGGAATCCCCACCATCTTTTCTGAATCATTTTGAATTGTACAAACAAGAATTCATAGTAGGGCATAACCTTATCCTGTTCATTCATATAAAAGGCCGCTTTTGACATCTGAATGGTTTTTTGAATTGCTTCCTCTCTTGCCGGAATCTGTGCGGCTTTTTTGTAACTTTTGAGTTTTTCTTCAAATGTCATGGTCATTCCTCCTCTAAATACATCTTTAACTGGATTTTTGCCTGCTTCATTCGGTATTTTACCAATGGTAGGCCGATTTTCAAAACATCGGCTATCTCCGATAGCTTCAAATCCTGAAAATAATATAGAACAACTACATCCCGTAATTTATCAGACAAGTGTTTCAGCGCATCCTCAACCTCCAGCTTTGAGAGAATGTCCGGTGTAAATTCAGCTTCTTCCGCCAGATCAGCCAGTTCGGTATCCTCCAGCGAGATTTCTTTTGCTTTCTTGAAATAGTTCTTGCACAAATTTCCGGCTATGGTATATAGGAAATTTTTCGCCTTTCCCATATGACGGTAATCAGATAATTTTGCGAAAAAATGTACAAATGTTTCCTGCGCCAAATCCTCGGCATATTCTGAATCAGAGCAATGGTAACCGCAATACTTCAAAATATCATCATAGTATTTGCGGACAAACACATCGAAAGCATCTTCATTGCCTTTTTTCATATTCCTGATCAAAAGAAAATCAACATCCACAAAATCCTCCTTTCCCGTTATTAAAGTTCAAAACGTTTTTACCTTTCTATTATGTATAACAACTCAGCAAGGCAAAAAGATAGCCCCGCACAAAAATTTTTTATTTTTAAGGGTGGTACAACTCAAAACTGCCCACTAATTAGTTTAGCTTTTCTATGTTAACTCTTATAGAGAGTATATCCAAGTTATATTTCTATAAAAAAGCAGAGGCCAGTCACTCCAACACGGAGCAACTGCCTCTGCATTTATTCTCCCACGCCTACAAACCGATACCCGCTCCCAACCACCGTTTCTATGTATCCATCTCCAATCTTCCGTCTGAGCGAATACACCACATTCGCCACCGCCGCCCCGCAACTTTTCCTTTTTCTTCTACTCCCCCAAAAAACAAGGAAAATCCCCACACAAATTATTATAATCGTAAGGATATATATAATTGGCATTGGCTGAACAGATATATAATCCATAAAATCCGTATAAAACCCCTGCCCATTAACCTGTGATTTCTGAATAATTGCCAACACCGGTAAAAACAAGCATTCTAAAACAATTAGCACCGTTCCTAAAATAGTTGTTTTAATACCGATTTTAATTAAACTATTTATATAATTCATTTGAACAATATCCTCAATCGTTGATTTTGTATCGACATTCTCTACATAAGATGTGTATTGCTCTTTCAATAATTCATCCACAGAAACAGAAAACAATTCACTCAGTCTTACTATTTTATTTATATCAGGAACTGACTCATTCAATTCCCATTTTGAAACTGACTGACGGGATACATCCAATTGCTCTGCTAACTGAAGCTGCGACAGACCACATGACTTTCTGAGTTTCTGTATTTTTTCTCCTAACGTCATATTACCAGCCCCCTTTTTTATTTATAGCATACTGGAAATTTGTTATTATCACAACCAATTTTAGTTTGAATTTGTGCAACCAGCAGTTGCATCACTGAAATCACAATATTTAATGCTTGGCAAACTATTATGCAAAAAGACAGAAACAGTTCATACAAAACTGTCTCTGCCATATCATCTATCCTACAAACCGATACCCGCTCCC
>SFQZ01000169.1 GCA_004562915.1 bacterium | reverse complement strand
GGCGTTTCCTTCGTTTTCAACTTGAATTTTCTCGGAACACTCCTTCCGACGCAGGTTTTCACCCGCGATATGGTGCGTCGCCAATCCGGAACCATTCTCAATGTTTCCTCCATGAACGCGTTCCGGCCGCTCACCAAAATTCCCGCCTACTCGGCCGCAAAGGCCGCCGTGTCCAATTTCACACAGTGGCTGGCCGTTCATTTTGCGCCGTCCGGAATCCGCGTGAACGCAATCGCACCGGGATTTTTCCTCACCAATCAAAACCGGGCACTTCTGACCAATCCGGACGGCTCCCTTACGCCGCGGTCCGAAAAGATTCTCGCACATACGCCTATGCGCAGATTTGGAGATCCCTCCGACCTGTTTGGAACAACCCTTTGGCTGCTCGACGATCAAGCCTCCGCCTTTGTGACTGGTGTCGTCATCCCAATCGACGGTGGCTTTGCCGCGTTCTCCGGCGTATGATCCAACCGGACGCTCCTCCCCTGCCCTCTTTTTTGCTTTCTTTTCTTTTCCAAGGGAACACCTTTCGTTCCGTTACGTACCATGATTGATATCAAAAAAATCCGCGAAACGCCCGATGTGATTCGCGAAGGACTCCGCAATCGCGGGGCCAATCCTGAACTCGTCGACCAGATTCTGGAATGCGATGCGCTCCGTCGCGAAAAGGTCGCAGCCGTCGATGCACTGAAAAACGAACGCAATACGACGTCAAAGCAAATCGGCGCGCTCCGCAAGGCCGGACAAGATACCTCTGAAATGCAAGCCGCCATGCGCACTCTCGGCGAAAAAATCGCCGTTCTCGACAAGGAAGCCTCCGATCTCGACGAGAAGCAACGCACCATCCTTCTAACGCTCCCCAATATGCCGGCACCCGGCGTTGTTCCCGGCGGGAAAGAAGCCAACGAAGTAATGTCGGTATGGGGCGAAAAACCAACCTTCGATTTCGAGCCGAAAAATCATGTCGACCTCTGCACGAAACTCGGCCTCATCGACTATGAACGCGGTGTCCGCATGGGCGGCAACGGTTTTTGGCTCTATCGCGGCGTCGGTGCGCAACTCGAATGGGCTATCCTCAATTACTTCATCCAAGAACATCTCAAAGACGGATTCGAATTCATCCTTCCGCCTCATCTGCTCAACTACGAATGCGGCTTGACGGCAGGACAGTTCCCGAAATTCGAGGAAGACGTATATCGTCTCAAGGAAGAAAGTTTCCGCTTTCTCCTCCCAACCGCCGAGACCGCTCTCGTCAACCTCTTTCGAGATGAAATCGTCGAGGAAAAGGATCTCCCGAAAAAAATGTTCGCCGGAAGCCCGATAATTGCATCAATATGATTCTTTTCGATCAGATTTGTCCGTATTTTTTCTTCTTCTCCACCACGGAACAAAACACCATGTGGAAGCACAATCGTCATAATTCCATCTGGTTTAATATGATAAAGATCATGAAGAAGGAAAGCGTAATCTGCTTTGCTCTTCGGTGCCAATCCATATTCACTATATCGCGGATCAGACTCCTTTCCGTCCGGTGTCCACTGTTGCGAATAAGGTGGATTTGACACAACTGCATCTACACGAAGCACCGGTGGATAACTGTCAAGATCAATCGGCCAGTCGTCCTCCAATGTATCCGCATTCCTTGTAAACAAATTTGAGGGATTAATTCCTCTCATAATCAAATTCATTCTGGTCAGGTTATACGTACTTTCTTTTAACTCCTGCGCATAATACTGTATACAGTCGCGGTTCATATATTTCGACACACTTTGTCCAATATTAATGAGAAGAGAACCTGAGCCGGAAGTCGGATCATAGATTGCGATCCGTTCTCTGTCTTTCAGATGCTCCGCGACAATTTCAGACATTAACACGGATACTTCATGAGGAGTATAGAATTCCCCCGCTTTCTTCCCGGCGTTTGCAGCGAAATTTGAAATCAAATACTCGTAGATAAATCCCAGAACGTCATATCCCTGTTTTTCATCCATAGGAATATCTTTTATCAATTGAATCAAATCACTAATTGCCTTCGTTCTTGCGTTACTAGTTTCACCCAGTTTAGAAAGCCCCGTCTGAAGTGTATCAAAAATTCCATCAAAAACATTTTTATGCGACTCATTGATCAGTCTGTCAAATGCAGATAATGCATCAGTTACATTTGATACATCAAAATTCTTTCCCATACCAAGCCAGGTCGAAAACAGATTCTTGTAAGAAATGAAATATCCCAGGCTTCTCCTGCACTGGTTTACAGTCTCAGTATCTTCCTCGACCAATTCAACAAAATCTTCCTCTTCCCAGTCATTTTTCTTCAGGAAATCCACTTCTCTATCAGAAAGGAATTTATAAAAAATAAAGCCAAGAATATAGTCTTTGTATTCATTAGCTTCAATTTTTGATCTCATTTTATTTGCAGATTCCCAAATACGGGAAGCTAATTGTTGTTTGTTCATGGAAAACTCCACCTCTCTACAGAATTATTCTTTTAATAACCACATTGTATCACACTTTTCCTCTAGGTAGGATACGAAATGCTTCTCCCAATTTTTCCACCTTTCAAATCATTCCGTATCACTTCAAGCCCTCCGATTGGAACACAGAATTTCGGATTATGTGCACAGCATTGTTCATACACATACTCCAGTTCAAACCATTCCACCGCATCCAATTCCTCTTCCTGCAGTATCAGTTCTGAAATATCTATCGGTTTTTCGTATATAAATACAAATGCAATCTCGTTATCCCGGAACATTTTTCCATAGAATTCTGTTTCATATTGAATTTTGAAAGTATCCACGAACCGGAGTTCTTCTTTGTCGGCTGTGATGCCCAGTTCTTCTCGAAGCTCCCGCAGTGCGGAATCAAGTGGCTCGTCTCCGGCCTGAATATGTCCCGCAGAAGAGGTATCGAATTGCCCCGGGAACGAATCTTTCTTCAAAGAGCGCTTCTGCAGCAGCACTTCTATTTTTTTCCCATTCCTGTGGATGATCCAGACATGTGCCGTGCGATGTCGAATTCCTTCCGAGTGAGCTTTCGCTCTTTCCACCGTCTCTCCTGTGGGATTTCCATATTCATCTACAATGTCTACAAATTCCAAACTGTTGTCACCTCTTATCATCTTTTACCTGAATGCAAAAATCATCATAAGTATAAAACCAATCGGAGGACAAATAAGTCCCAGAACAATCGCCAGTACAAGCAAAATCCCATCTCCGCTTTTTTGGCTGGCGGCTTCCATAACGCCGTTCGTCACAAACAACTGCACCTATTTCCAAAATAATTTTTAGTCCTCCTGCTAGATTATTCTTTCGCGTAATGATATTATACCACACTTTCACCTTAGAAAGAATCAGAATGTCCTTAACACAAATTTTATATACAGCGGAAGTGCAAGAACCTATCCTGTCCTGCCCACATTATAGTCTCCCAGCTTGATTGCACTATTTACATGGTGTTTTTCAGGGTGGTTAAGAAGCGTTTTTGTGCTTACTTACAAATAGTATTCTACGGCTTTCTATGGATTAAGTCGTTCCCCAAAGAATGGACAAAAAGTACAATGGGAATGGCCTTTTGAGACAATAAAAAATGCACCACCGTAAAGATGATGCACTCTGCATGGTTAATCTATATTGAAATTAAACTTTTCAAACCATCTGTGAAAAACTCTTTCTCAGTTTGAAACAAATCCCTCTTTATTTCATAAAATAATTTGTTATATGTACTTTCTCCATCAGACTTCTGCAAAATAAACATGATTTTCTGCGGTCTTGAGCAATAATCTGTAATGGAATTATTTAATAGAGTAGTAGGGATTGGTGATTTTGTTCTATCCACCTTATTTGTTCCCTTTATCCTTATCCTCGAATCATACCCCATTACTCCATTCATATTACCCATAGCCATTTCAAAATCGTTATCCCTCGTTATCGGATTCTTTTCACCAATTTTATAGCACTTACTATTTCGCAAATCCAGCATTTTTCCATAATAGCCACTTTTGAATACATAGTATTCGCGTCTTTTCGTGGATTACAATCTTCTCTGGTAATTGTTCCTCCTACACAAGCCTCATAAAATTCATTTGCACTCAATTTATCACTTTTTATTCCTGCTAAATGCATAAAATTATTCTTTCAAAATCTGACCTCATAATAATCATATGTATCTGACTTTTTCTCCCTAAATATGAATAATAAAGTTATTTCGGCATATTCTGAATATAATAATGCGCTTTTGCACAATATTGTTAACAATTCTTCCGGAGTCAATATTCTTGTATTCTGTACTCTACACTTCATACTTCTCCTTAACGCAAAAGAGAAACCTTCGCATCTAAGGTTTCTCCATAATTTCTTAAAAACTGGTTTCGTTATGGTGCTTTGCCACCAGATCACAGGCCTCTCACCTGCTCGGCTTGATTATCCTCTATGCTTAAGAGTAATTGCAAAGTTTTAACGTTGCCAGTGCAACGGAAGCAAACACCTTATGCTTCGTGTCCTATTTCCAGGAAGAGATTCCTCTCTTGGTACCTATATTATACTCATGATTCCAGAAAATATCAACTTGTTTTTTCATTTTCTCATCATAAAAGATTCTCAGGTACTGTAAAGTTTTACAGTCCTATTTTTCTTTAAAACCTTATATTTTCAAGGACTTCACCACTTTTTGCATATAAAAAAGCAATGACCCCCTTTTTC
>SFQZ01000034.1 GCA_004562915.1 bacterium | reverse complement strand
TTTCTACGCAGGGCAGTATGCTTCTGATTTTTTCACTTGTGCTTGGAGGATTTTTCGGGGAACTGATTGATATCGAAAAACACATGGATTCGCTTGGCACGACTCTCCGAAATCTGTTTCACGCGCAAAACGATACCCGTTTTGTAGATGGATTCGTAAATACCTCTCTGATCATCTGTGTAGGTGCCATGGCAATTGTCGGTTCCATACAGGATGGCCTGAATGGTGATGCCTCCATGCTTACAGCAAAGGCCGTACTGGATTTTGTGGTCGTTCTGATTCTGGCTTCCACCTATGGTATCGGGGTTATGTGCTCGGCACTGGCTATTCTGGTTTACGAAGGCGGACTTACACTGATTGCACATTTTGCCGGAACTTTTATCAGCGATGCCCTCATCAATAATCTTTCGTATATAGGCTCTGCATTGATTTTTTGCGTTGGCATTAATATTGCTTTCGGAAAAAAATTTAAAGTAGGAAACATGCTTCCCGCACTTCTGATTCCTATCCTGTACGCCTTCATCAATGGATTCCTGCCCTGAAATCAGGAATCTTTTTTATTCCCTTTTTTCTTCTTTCTACATATCATATAGAAAAAACGAAAAGGAGCAATGTAATGACAAATCATCCAGAATGCAGAAAGCAAAAACACGTCCATGAACTTACCGGAAGCACCAGAATCTTTCAGGAATGTGAAGGATGTCATAATCATAGATTCTGCACGGTAACAGGAGAGGCCATGCCCATCCCCGGCAAAAAAGATCACTTTAAAGAACTATGCAACACGGAATGCAACACGAAATAAAAAAACCCTTGATATTCAAGGGTTTAAACCTGCCGCAGACCGGAATCGAACCGGTACGGGTATCACTACCCACGGGATTTTAAGTCCCGGGCGTCTGCCAGTTCCGCCACTGCGGCTCATATATATGTGTACAGCTTTTATCATAATCGTACATGCAAGTACTCTACTCTCAGCTGATTATCACATATATGCGAGAAAAAAATCCTCCGAACGGATACATCTTTCTCTCAATGGATGGAGGTGGATTCGAACCACCGAAGCAATTTGCAGCAGATTTACAGTCTGTCCCCTTTGGCCACTCGGGAATCCATCCATTTTTATCATCACCAAGCAATTTGACTCTGACAAGATAAGATTATAACTCACTCTTTCTTCAATTGCAAGCCTTTTTCTAAAAATTTCAAAAATTAATTTTTCATGAAAAAGGGGGGAGCGGAATCGGACACGTGTCTGTCCCCTGTCCGGTTTCCGAAGCCGCAGAAGAAATGCACTGTTTCTCGGAAATTCAGAAAAGGTGATCCGCATTCCCGCAGTCTTTTCTATCAAGTTTTCCACATATTCTCTTCCTTTATACGATTCCAGAAGTTCCAGTGCCCGACAGTCATTTAATCCTTCCTCCAGTACAAGAAGCCTCAACGATTCCACCGCCTCTCCATTTTCCCCCGGATAGACAAGAAAAGAATCGCCGGATGGGAACGCATCATCTGCATCCGTAACGATATACGGATTAATTTTTCGTATAGAATACTGACTGTTATAATAATTATATCCCCAGTGCAGAAATCCTTCTATTTTATAAAGATACAGCTGAACGCCCAGAATCCGGTTCCGACTGGACGGCTGTGCAAAAAAGCGATTGCTGACTTCCATATATTCACCGCTGCAGTAATAAACCCACGGATGTTCCATCCCAATATCCAGAAATTCATGAATGTGTTCATTGGTTGGAACCGGGCAAGACACAAGCCCTTCCTCATAATACTGGGGCGTACTCAGTGCATCCAGTACCGGAAATCCTTTCAGTTCCTCTTTTACCAGTTCACTTGCGGTTCTGAAGGTATCAATATTGTCCTGATTCGGCTCATCGGAAATATGGAAATACGTTTTGTCTGCAATCCCCAGTTCCCTGAGCTTTCCGATCAAAGCAGGTAAAAACCGATGAAGAAAATCCTGATATGCCGCACCATCCGCCCGGGTATCCCACCCGAAAATTTTGTTTTCCTGCCCATCTACTTTTGCAACTACTTTCGGCGCATATTTTGCACCCCACTGACTGAAAAGATGGCTCATCTCAAAATATTCAAATCCACATTCTTTACTCAAATGGATCCAATGTTCAAATTCCGTAAAATCAAACTGATAGGAACCTTTCTTCACGGTTACTCCCACCAGCTGCACCGTTGTTCTCTCCTTTCCGATCAGAGTATCCAACGGCAATGTGAACAGCGGTGTCAGAATCATATTGACACCTCTTCTGACCGCCACTCGCATAAAATTCTCAACAATCTCCCAGAATTGCTGACTAAACACAGGTACATGATAGTAATCGGCCAGACAATCACTATGGAACCATTCCGTATGGATCAGCCGCTGTTTCGGAAGCCTGCACGCCACAATATGCAGACATACTGATATTTTCTTAAGAATATTCCCCTGAAAATCCCGCATGTACAATTCCACATCATAATTTCCGGCTTTCGCCTGATCACCCACCTACAGATCGATCCAGAGGCTGCGCCAGTAAAAAGGAATCAGCTGAAAAGAACCTGTCAGTTCCTCCAGCGGATCCGGAAACAGCCCTGGCTCTGTCGTCAGATAATCCACATCATTCTCCCCATAGGCCGGATATGCAGACGGAACAAAACCTACTTTTCGGATCTTTACCTGAACATCTGCTTTGGTCACTGCCTCTACTGTTACACTGGGATTTTTTGTGGCCTGTACTCTCATCTGTGATGAATAATATGCTTTCTTATAACGATATGCCGCCTGAAAAGACACATTTTCCCCCCTGAAGAGCACTGATCTCATACAGCTGTTGACAATTCAAAGGTGTGTTTTTCATAAAAATTTTTTCCAGAGAACTTACTGCCGTAAATTCAATCTGTTCCTTTTCGATTACACTCAATTCCTTTGCCATAATTTTCTCCTTGAAAAAGGATCTGCGAGCCCAGGGAAACCGGACAGGGGACAGACACGTATCCATTTTTTTTGGACACGTGTCTGTCCCCTGTCCGGTTAAAATTCCGGCTCAATCAAACCGTAAGTATTTCCTTTTCTCTTGTATACTACATTCACTTCATCAGTCTCAGCATTTCGAAATACGAAGAAATTATGTCCCAGCAGTTCCATCTGTACACATGCATCTTCCGGATACATCGGTTTGATTCCGAAACGTTTTGTACGGATGATCTTAACTTCTTCATCTTCCATAAAATCATCTTCTATAAATGTTTTCTGGAAATTACCTGCTTCCTGCTGTTTGTTGATAATCTTTGTTTTGTATTTACGAAGCTGACGTTCGATCACTTCTTCCACAAGATCAATGGATACATACATATCACTGCTGACCTGCTCTGAACGGATAATATTTCCTTTTACCGGAATCGTCACTTCTATCTTCTGTCTCTCTTTTTCTACACTTAAGGTAACATGGACTTCTGTATCAGGAGTGAAATACCTTTCCAATTTTCCGAGTTTTTCCTGAATGGCTGTTTTCAGGCCATCTGTTACATCGATATTTTTTCCGCTGATAATAAATTTCATGCTGTCAACCCCTTCGTCCTTTATTTTACAAAAGCTTTACACCCGCTCCTGTAAGTAGCTATATTATACCAATTTTATCAATGCTTGGCAACTATTATTCGAAAATTCATGTTTACTTCATATTTTTTACAGGCAATTCATCTGCAAAATTCCAGTATTTTTTCAAACTCCATATGCCCGCCGAATATGTCCAATGCACTTCCCACTGTCACATCCACTCTGTTTTTTCCTGCCTGACGAAGCTGCATCAAATGCTCAAAACTACCGACACCACCAGCATATGTGACAGGTATTTCACCACATTCGGCAAGCATGCGCACCAGCTCCATCTCAATACCGGAAGCTTTTCCTTCCACATCTACTGCATGTACCAGAAATTCATCACAATGAGAAGAAAGTTCTCGAAGAGTCTCCGGATTCACCTGCACCTGGGTAAATTTCTGCCATCGGTCTGTTACAATAAAATATTTGCCGTCCCTTTTCCGACAGCTCAAATCCAAGACCAGCCTTTCTTTTCCCACCGCTTTTTCCATTTTTTCCAGATTTTCCCAGGAGACCTGCCCATCCTTAAATACAAAAGAAGTGACGATCACATGACTGGCTCCTGCATCAAGAAATTCTGTTCCATTTTGTTCATGAATTCCTCCGCCCACCTGCAGTCCTCCCGGATAAGCGCGCAGAGCTTCCATCGCCTGCTGTTTTGTCTCTTTATAATATGGAGAGGATGCCGGATTCAGCAGTATGATATGGCCGCCCTGGATTCCATAGGACTGATAAAAGCGGGCATAAAAAGCTGCATCCTGCTGGGAAACAAAATTTTCCGCTGCCCAGTCTCCCTGATCTTTCAGGCTTCCTCCCACAATCTGTTTTACTTTTCCATTATGTATATCAATGCATGGTCTGAAATTCATAGTCGATTCCCCTTTCCATACATTGATGATAGCATTTTTATCTTGAAACGGCAAGCACTGACCGACTAATTATCTGGCCGTCGTATTGGTTCCATTATTATTGTTTGCATTGTTTCCTGTAGTGTTATTGGTCGTGTCATTCGTGGTATTATCCGTATTATTTCCATTTCCCGTAATATCTTCTACACCCTGACCGATGCCTTCTCCCACATCTTTAATACCCTGCCCCACATCTTCTCCCAGATCTTCAATCACATTTCCATTTTCATCTACGCTGGTATTCTCACCGGTCGTTGCGTCATTTACATTTCCATTGTTATTATTACCGTCTGTGACATTGTTTCCGTTGTTCTCTGTACCGTTGATTGTTCCATTATTATCTGTGGTATTTTCATTGACAGTACCATTTTCATTTGTCCCGTTATTATTTGTTCCATTATTGTTCGTGCCGTTTGCAGTGCCGCAGCCGGCCATAACACAAAGCATAGCAAGCGCTGATACAGTAATCATCCTTTTTTTCCATTGATTTTTCATAATTGGTATCTCCTTTTCTTCGTTTTTCCGTGATTACTCAGTGACTTCTGAAATAATTACGATTTACTATCCTTAATATGTACCAGTCATAAAAAAATATACATTCCATGAAATAAATCTTTTGCGCGCAGCCGTTTTTTTGACACTTTATTTTTTTCATACTACACTTGCCGCATCTCAAACAAAGGACTGATCCTTATGAAATTACCTGCAGTTGATATGGATGGTCGTTCCGACCACCGGGCGCTGTCTTTCCCACATTAAAAAATCGGACAAATTAGTATTAATCTGCCCGATTCTTTTCATTCTATTCTTTTTTTCAGGAACTACCGGAATCAGCCGATTACATCGCTCATCTGATACCAGCCCGGCCCTTTCCCTTTCATAAACTTTGCCGCCTGAATGGCACCCTTTCCAAATATAGCTTTGGAGTATGCTGTGTGCTGGAATGTGATCACTTCATCTGCACCGGCAAAAATCACCTCATGTTCCCCAACGATCGTTCCGCCGCGAACTGCTGAAATTCCGATTTCTTTTTCATCTCTCTTCTGACGGATCTGACTTCTGTCATACACATAATGATAAGCATTATCCAGACCTTCATTGATGCTGTCTGCCAAAGCCAGCGCCGTCCCGCTCGGAGCATCCACTTTCAGTTTGTGATGCTTTTCTACGATCTCCATATCAAAGCCGGCAGCAGCCAGTTTTTCCGCTGCTTCTTTCACCAATTTTAAAAGCAGATTGATCCCCAGCGACATATTTGCCGATTTCAGAACCGCAACTTTTTTACTGGATTCTTCCACTTTTTTCAACTGTTCTTCACTCAGACCTGTGGTACACAATACTACCGGAATCTGACGTTCTACACAAAAATCAAGAAGATTATCAACTGCTTTTGCAGAGCAGAAATCTATCACCGCATCTGCCTGTACATCACAGGTCCAGATATCTGTAAATACAGGATATCCGTTATCACGATTGTCTACCAGATCAATACCGGCCACAATCTCAATCTCCGGATCATCCTTGATCAGTCCGCTGATCACCTGACCCATATGGCCATTGCAGCCGTGCATAATTACTTTTACCATTTTTATCTATCCTTTCAGGCCAGTTTCAGACCGAACTTTCTCATTTCTTCTGCAAGAACTGCTTTATGAGCATCTTCCATCTCACTTAACGGCATACGAAGCGGTCCCACTTCTTTTCCCATCAGATTCATAGCAGCTTTTACCGGAATCGGATTCACTTCGCAAAACAGAGCTCTGATCAGCGGCAGTGCTTTCAGCTGAATCGCACGGCTTGCTTCTACATCTCCTTTCAGGAACAGCTCAACCATGTCATGAGTCTCTCTCGGTGCAATATTGGACAATACGGAAATCACACCTTTTCCACCCAGAGACAGAAGCGGAACAACCTGATCATCATTGCCGGAATACATATCAATATTGCCGTCGCATTTTTCCATAACTTCAGCAACATGGCTGATATTACCGGAAGCTTCTTTGATACCTACAATATATTCTACATTTTTAACCAAATGTGCGATCGTATCTGCAGTCAGTCCACATCCTGTACGGCTTGGTACATTATAAAGGACAGTCGGAACTTTTGCAGCTTCGGCAATCTTTGTGTAATGTGCTATCAGTCCGTTCTGTGTTGCTTTATTGTAATATGGAGTTACCAGAAGAATACCGTCTGCTCCTGCTTCCGCTGCTTCCATAGACATCTGAACAGCGGTAGCTGTACAATTAGAACCTGTTCCTGCAATGACCGGGATTCTGTGATTTACTCTGTCAATCGTAAATTTGATGGCTTCCATATGTTCTTCTTCAGACAGAGTTGCTGACTCACCTGTAGTTCCGCAGATAACGATACAGTCTGTTCCTCCTGCAATCTGCTCTTCCAAAATCTCATCCAGTTTGTCATAATTCACATCATAATTTTCTTTCATAGGTGTAATAATTGCTACACCGGCACCTGTAAAAATTGCCATAATCATATTCTCCTTTCTATATATAACCGCATAGATAAAAATTTTTGCCTACACGATAAAACAGAGGTGCGCGTCCTAGGAAGCCCACCTCTAAAGAATTCACCATGAAATCAATCACTGTTTTCTTCGGATAGCTCTCCATCTCGCGATGACAGTCATGCAGCTCTTAACTGCCATGCCCAAGCCCAAAGCCTCAGGAGCCCTGCACTTTCGGCACTTTTTCCTTTCTTCTGCTTTCTCATGTGCCTGCCACATCCGGCAAAATACTGATAAAAAGTGCGACCTCTATCTCTGATTTCACTAATCATATCATTATTCAATTTTCTTGTCAATGCTTCAGTTTCATTTCCGCTGTCCTAAACTACGCTGAGTCTTTTACGATTGTGCTATCGGGAAAACAGGCCAACGAAACATGCGGTTAATTAACGTGGATTATACTAGTCTACGTATTCCAGTTTACTCACCGATATTTCATATGCCGTTCTTTTCTGCGTCTCCTCCTCGCTTATTTTTTTCACATATTCCCGGCTCTGGATCCTTCCCCAGATCAGCACATGTCCACCCACCTGAAAAGCAGACGCATATCTTGCATTTCTTCCCCAACAAATACAGGGAATATAATCTGACTTTCCATACGGACGGTTCACTGCAATCAAAAGATCTGCGATTTCTCTTCCCAATGGTGTTTTTCGGTAGACCGGGGGCTTACATATGTACCCATCCAGGAAAATGGCATTGGTTTTCATTCCCTCATCGTCATCTTCCACAAATTCAACTTCCCTGGCAAATACAGACAATACCAGTCTGTTTTTCTTCTCCTCGTGGCGGTTGTATGATCGGAACTGACCCAAAACATGGATATATTCCCCTTCATAATCTTCTGTAACATCCAAAAGCCGTTCCGATATCATTACCGGAATCCGGTCCTCCGAATCGCTGAGCCTTTTCACCAGAACATCTACCATATAGAAGCCCTCTCCAAAAACCTGATGGCTGAAGGTAAACTGCGATGCGATCCGCCCCATGATTTCTACCTGGTTATTTTCAACTGCCCATTGATGATGTAAATTATTATTTTCTTGAGTCATTTTAGTTTTTTCCTCCATATATTAACGTTTGATATGTGTAATATATGAATTCTGACTTTTGAATATTCCATTTTTTGTGCGACATTATTCCGCATTATTTTCTCCGGGTTTTCTGTGACCAGCACGTAATTACTTTATCGAAAAGATTGTTTTCTGGTCTTATCTTGGAAGGAGACTGCGACCCTTGTGAGTCACAACCTCCCCTGCCTTACATTTTCACGTTATTATGAATTTTTAAGATTTTCACGTTTACGAAGTCTGGAGTCCAGAATTTTCTTACGAATACGGAGACTCTTCGGTGTTACTTCCAAAAGCTCATCTTTATCAATAAAATCAAGTGCCTGTTCCAGGCTGAGGATTTTCGGCGGAGTCAGTTTCAGAGCATCATCAGCAGCGGACGAACGAGTATTGGTAAGGTGTTTTGTCTTACATACATTCAGTTCGATATCTTCTGCTTTGGCATTTTGTCCGATGACCATTCCGGCATATACTCTCTCGCCGGGACCAATAAACAAAGTTCCGCGCTCCTGGGCAGAGAAAAGACCGTAGGTTACGGATTCACCCGGCTCAAAAGCAATCAGAGAGCCCTGTTTGCGGTACTGAATGTCTCCTTTATATGGTGCATAGCCATCGAAAATCGTATTCAACACACCGGTTCCTTTTGTGGATGTCATGAATTCGCCGCGGAATCCGATCAATCCACGGGCAGGTACTTCAAACTCCAGACGGGTAGAACCGTCGCTTGCCAAACTCATTCCCTGAAGTGCACCTTTTCTCTCACTGATTTTCTGAATAATCGTTCCGGAATATTCTTCCGGTACATCAATATAAGCCAGTTCCATAGGCTCGAGCAGTTTGCCGCGTTCATCCTCTTTGTACAAAACTTCGGCTTTGCTGACTGCAAATTCATATCCTTCACGACGCATATTTTCAATCAATACGGACAGGTGCAGCTCTCCTCGACCTGACACCTTGAAACAGTCAGGCGAATCCGTATCTTCCACTCGCAGGCTGACATCTGTATTCAGCTCACGTTTCAGACGTTCACCCAGATGACGGGAAGTGACATATTTTCCTTCCTGACCTGCCAGAGGACTGTCATTTACCATAAAATGCATAGCGATCGTGGGCTCGGAAATTTTCTGAAAAGGAATCGGTTCCGGATTTTCAAGATCACACAGAGTATCTCCGATATGGATGTCAGTGATACCGGAAATAGCTACGATAGAACCAATATTGGCTTCCTGCACTTCGACTTTATTCAGACCGTCAAACTCATAGAGTTTGCTGATTTTTACTTTCTTTTTCTTATCCGGATCGTGATGATTCATCAGCATCACTTCCTGATTGACAGCAATTTTTCCGTTATCTACTTTTCCTACACCGATACGTCCCACGTATTCATTGTAATCAATCGTGCTGATCAATACCTGTGTACCGGCATCCGGATCTCCTTCCGGTGCGGGAATATATTTCAAAATAGTCTCAAACAGCGGTTCCATATTTTCCGGAGTATCGTTCAGATCCAGAACGGCATGACCTGCTTTCGCGGAAGCATACAGGAACGGACAATCCAGCTGTTCATCGGAAGCATCAAGATCCATAAGAAGCTCCAGAACTTCATCAATCACTTCATCCGGGCGGGCTTCCGGACGGTCAATTTTATTGATACACACGATTACATGCAGATCCAATTCCAGGGCTTTTTTCAGAACAAACTTTGTCTGAGGCATAGCCCCTTCAAAGGCATCTACCACCAGAATCACACCATTTACCATTTTCAGGACACGCTCAACTTCGCCGCCGAAATCAGCATGACCCGGTGTGTCGATAATATTGATTTTTGTATTTTTATAATAAACAGCTGTATTTTTGGAAAGAATAGTGATACCACGCTCCCGTTCAATATCATTGGAATCCATGACACGTTCCTGAACTTCCTGATTGGCACGAAACACACCGCTTTGGCGCAGCAGCTGATCCACCAGAGTGGTTTTACCGTGATCTACGTGTGCGATGATTGCCACATTTCGGATATCTTCTCTTTTCATCTTCATAAAATATGTTCCTTTCTCACAGCCCCGCAAGTACCGTAAAACGGGGATTTTTACAGTTTATCAACGTTTTTTAACGATACAAGTCTATCACATTTTTTTCAGATTACAAGGGAATTGAAAAAAATTTTTGGTTTTTGAATAAAAAAACACAACATCAATACATTATTTGCAAAATGAATCGACAAAAGAAAGGCTTTACCCAAGCAAAAATTACCAGCAGTATTCCTGCCATACTGAGACAGATCCCTGCTTTTTTCCCAGGCGCGGTATAGGAAATCACGATTCCATGTTCCCCTGCTTCTATTCTTGTGCCGAGAAAGGCTGCATTTACTTTGCATACATCTACCTTTTTACCGTCAATCTCTACCACAAAATTCCTGTCATAAGGAATACTGGTTATCAGATAACCCTCCCTGTCTGTTTTTACTTTTCCGATCATTTGATCTCCATTACTTCCCTGCTCCTTCGTTTTTACCGCCTGCTTATATAAATCCAAACTGTTTTGTTGATTAAGATTGCCTGTAAATGCCCTGATATTATTGATTTTGTATTTTCCGGGTCCCAGCTGCACCTGTATATTTTTTTCATCCTCCCTTGTCACCATATAAGTAAAATTTGTATTATGATTTGCGTACTCATGATTTTCGGCTGAAAGCCGATTGGTCTGTCCATTAATTCGTACATACATGTCTTTATATGGATTTTCATTCTCCACATCAAAGGAAACAGCCAGTAAATTATTACTCTTCGTTGTGTCCGGCAAAACTACATTTACACTGGTCTCTTTTTTCACTTCAATATCATATCCCTCTGTATTTTGTGAAATCTGAATTTCTTTATCATCCATCAGCGGAAGTATCAAGTCACATCCCATCATACACACCTGATACTGTTCTGTTCTTTGATTCGTACTCTGTTCTGACCGGAACACTTCATTACCATTCGGCACTACTGCTTTCTGCAAGAGAATCGTCTGGTTTTCCGGAAACTTCAATTCTTCATATTCTTTTTCTCCCATCACCTGATCTGTCACATACCAGACCGGTGCCACAGAAGGATTCTCATATAGATTAAAATTCTCCCCCTTTTCAAGCAGCCGATACCCGGCAGGTGCGTGTTTGGCCGCAAGATATTTTACACCCATGAACTGCAGAAATACAGGATTATCCGTTGCCGACTGCATCATATGATTTCGGAAAGGTTCATTCAACTGAAATATATTTTTACGAAACTCCTGATAACAGGCATTATAGGATGATGAATATATCGAAGTAATATCCTGTCGGATATCCATGATACGATTCAGATTGTTCTTATTATCTGTTCCATTTCCCACCACATCCATCCGGTAGAAAGAATCATCTTTATCCAAAATATTCTTTATCGCACTACACAATTCATAATCCTGAACCTGTGCATACTCCTCATCTGAAAGCATTTTTCCCTGCTGCCAGTTCATGACCCAACCATATAGAAATAAAATCACACAGGAAATAAAAAGCTGCCACGGATATCCGGTATGCTTCCTAACGAAAAAAAACAGCATCAGACAGGCATCCAATACAATCCACATCCGATATTTGTCAAAAATTCCCTGATTCTTTTCCACACATAACAATATAATAGTTATCACATATGGCATAAGATATCGGATCCATCTGTGCACATTTTGAAACGAATGCTCCGGGGAAAGACATTGAGAGCTGTACCTGGCAATCTCGAGGCAAACCAGCGGCAAAAAGGGAATAAATACTTTACTTTTATCATAAAGTCCTCCATTCAACAAATATCCGAATACAGGTACATAAAGAATTATCAATAGACAGACCGAATTCCAACGTTCCCTTCCATTTTTACTGTAGACTACTCTCCCAATCAGACAGATCAGGGCAAAAGAAGTCAACCCAATCCCATATGCACTATACAGCACTCTTTCCGATTGTAATGTCAGCAGCTGCATATTGATTTCTTTCTGTACCGTTTCCTGTCTCCCTGACATGATTGCGCAAAAAGAAGGTACCAGCAACACTCCGGAAATGGAAACTGCAATCATAAGATTTCCCACATAACCGCTTGTATTTTTTATAAATTCTTTCAACCATCCTCTGCCTTTTCGCGCACAACGCCTGTCCGGATATAAATACTCTCCAAATGCATAAATACATAGGGTCAGCATTCCGCTGATGCTGAAGTAATAGCTGGTAAAAATCATGCCGCAGGTGCCGATGATCAGTAAACCTGCTCTTTTTTGTACAAAATATCGCTCAGTACCCAAAAGCCCCATACACAAAAACGGCATATAATTCACAAACATCAGTTGATTATACGAATGGTAAATCATAGGAGCCGCCAGAGCGAACATACAGGACACCAATACTCGAATTGCAGGCGGAAACTGTTTTTTATCCGTCCAGATATAGAACAATACGACAGAACTTCCATAACACAAAACGCTGCTTACCATAATATAGACATCCATTTTGATAAAGGGCAGCAGATAAGAAAATAAGATTACCGGACTAAAAAGCCCATAATATGAAAAATTATAAATATTCTGACCCCCGCCCAGATTCCATGCTATATCAGGGAATAAATCTCCCGTCTGATAAAAACGTCGGCGAAAGTAGTCCGGCAGCACCGAATGCTGGCTGATCCAATCTACCCTGGAACCAAAGATTCCATATTCTCCCACAAAAATCCAGCACAACAGGATACTTCCCACAAACAGAATCCAGATATTTCTGTCTTTCAGTATTTTCTTCATCTCTCATTCTCCTGACTGGATTCTTTCAATATGTAAATCGGTCTGTGCTTCGTCTCAAGGTAGGTTTTCGACAGATATTGCCCCACGATTCCCGTACACAAAAGCTGGACTCCGCTGACCAGAAAGATGATACATACAGGGAAAAACCATCCTTCCATCTTTCCTCCTCCCGTCAGTATATTTCCGATATCAAACAACAGCATCCCAAAAGCAATCAGACAGAACACTGCGCCTGCGATCGAAGCCAGAGATAACGGTGCTACAGAAAACCCTGTAATTCCTTCCAGTGAATAGGAAAATAATTTTTTCAGTGACCATTTTGTCTCTCCCGCACAACGGTTTCTATTTTCAAATTCCAGCCATTTTGTACGAAATCCCACCCACTGAAAAATCCCTTTTGAGAACCGGTTATATTCACTCATGGAAAGCACGGCATCCACCATTTTCCGTTTCATCATACGGTAATCTCTGGCACCCTCCACAATGGTTGTCTGTGATATTTTGTTCATTACCTTATAAAAGCTTTCTGAAAGAAACGAGCGGAATCCCGATTCTCCTTTTCGATCTACTCTTCTGGTCGCCACGCAGTCCCATTCTTCCTGCAAAAGCAGGTGATACATCTGGGGAAGCAGGGACGGCGGATCCTGCAGATCCACATCCATTACAGCCACATAGTCCCCGGATGCCCGGGAAAGGCCGGCATAGATCGCTGCTTCTTTTCCAAAATTTCTGGAAAAGGACAGATACCCACACCGTGGATCTTTCCCGGCAAGTTCCCGCAGTTCTTTCAACGTATCATCTTCTGAACCGTCATCCACAAATAACAGTTCAAACTCTGTACCCTTCATAATCTCCATGATTTTTACAATTTCCCCATAATAAACAGGTATCGCCTCCTGCTCATTCAGACATGGAATAATGATCGATATTTTATCCATACTCCTTACCTCAATTCTACTTTATTTCGTCAGTCACAGATGGCAGTCGCACCTGCACCTTAAATAAATCCCCGTCAACAAAAACCTCCAGTGTTCCTCCCATATTTCTCACAAAACCGGATGCGATGGCCAACCCCAGACCATGTCCCTCAGTTGTTCGGGATTTGTCTCCCCTGACAAATCGTTCCGTAATTTCATCCGGTGAAAAATCCATTTCATAAGAAGCAATATTTTTTATCTGCAGTTCCACCTGCCCGCCCTTTTTCTCTGTATCCACGTAAATTCTTGTACCTGTCAGCGAGTATTTCAATGCATTTTCCAAAAGATTCTGCACCACCCGGTACATCTTTCCGTTATCTCCGGTAAATAAAAGAGAATACTGGGAAAAGCGGGTACGAATCTCCATACCGCTTTCCCGAATGGCATCTTCCATATCTCCCATGGTCTGCTCCACAAGTCTTCTCATATCCAATGTTTCCAGCACCAGCTGTTCTACCCCGCTGGTAGCTTTCGAAAGTTCAAACAAATCCTGAATCATATTTTTCAGCTGTTCCTGTTTTATGGAAATCACATCCACATAATCTCTTGCTTCTGCGCTCAAATCTTCCTTTTTCAGAAGATCCGTATAACCCACCATAGAGGTCAACGGTGTCTTCAGATCATGGGATACGTTCGTGATCAGGTCTATTTTCAGCCGTTCCGCCTTTACCTGCTTCTCCACACTTTTGTGCATGGCAACATCTATATTTTTCAGTTGACCAAAAGCCGGATACAAAGGAGATTTTTCCGGAATATCGATTTCTTCCGGCAGTTCCTCACCCTCTGACATGATTTCAATCTGCCTGAGCAGACATCCGATTTCTCTTGTCGTTTTATCTGACAGCCAGGATTTCAGACAGATCAGCAGCACAATAACAGCCAAAAGAACCTGAACTCCACCAAACACGTATCCATAATCCATCGCAGGCAGAATCATCAGTACACTTACCGCCGTAAGAATACCGACTAGGATCATCGGTATCTTTCTTTTCGTCTGAATCTGAATTTCCAGAGGTGTTCTTGTTTTGTACTTTCTGACTTCGTTCCATAAAAACGAGGTATCCGGCATGATACCCAGTCGTTTCTGACGGATAAGCACAAGAATGCTTCCGCAAAAACAGGCAATAAACAAGAAGAGCAGCAATATCATCTTGTTCAATTCTCCTATATCATTCACAACGATACTGGAAAACATAAAATTTCCCAGCAGATAAACATCCTGTGAAGTAAGAATATCCATCCACATACCGCCTCCAAATATCAGGAGTACAATAAGAAATTCTGTTTTGATACGATCCAGTCTGCATACTGTCAGATTCTCTAACGGTTTATAATTATTCTGATACCGTAACGTCATCCTTATGGCTTCCGCACCGATAATCAAAGAAAGCATCATCAGAACAACGGACGAAATTCTATAAAACTGCATGGCTCGACCTGACCAGTAATAGTCAACTTCCAAATAGTTCTGAAAAATAACTGCGAACGTAATTGCCATAAATACACTCATCCAAAGAAGCGTCAGCAGGATTTCCATCTGCCTTTTATTCAAACTTTTCAATTTTATATCCAATTCCCCACACCACCTTTAAATATTTTGGATTTTTCGGAGTAATCTCAATTTTCTCACGGATTCTCCTGATATGCACCATCACCGTATTCTCCACACTGTAAGCCTCTTCCTGCCATACCCGTGTATAAATTTCCTCTGCAGAAAACACATAACCCGGATGACTCATCAAAAGTTCCATAATCTTATATTCTGTGGCTGTAAGCCGCACCAGCTCTCCATCCACTGTCAGCTCTTTTGTGTTCTTATTGAGAACCAACCCTCCATTTTTCATCATATCACTCCCGCCGGAAATTGCTGCTCCCAGAGAAAAATACCGGCGAAGCTGTGATTTTACCCTCGCCATCAGTTCTGCCGTATTGTATGGCTTTGTCACATAATCGTCCGCTCCCATGGAAAGTCCTAAGACCTTATCACTCTCCTCTGTTTTCGCCGAAAGCATGATTACAGGGATATTATTTTTTTCCCGGATCTTCATCAATGCTGAAAGTCCGTTTAACTTTGGCATCATCACGTCCAGAAGAATCAGGTGAATCTGCTCACTCATTAGAGTATCCAGTGCCTCCATCCCATGATATGCCTTATATACCCGGTATCCCTCCAGTTCCAGAAGTCTGGCAAGGGATCGCACGATTTCTCTGTCATCATCAACTACCAGAATATTGTAAGTCTCCATTTGTATAAACCTTCCTCTTTCCTTTTTCTTTCTATCAGTTTATCAGATAAATCCAATATTTTTTTCATAGAAATCTGTCATTTTTCTTAAAATTCGACCAAGCGGGGAGCCGGACAGGGGACAGACCTGTGTCCAATTTCTTTGGACACAGGTCTGTCCCCTGTCCGGTATTAAAAAGGAATCAACAAGGGATTAATCTATCATAACTATAAAGACAAGGATGAATTTTATATGATATGTGTTAAAAAAAGCTGTGAGCGTATGATAGATTTTATGGATCAAGAAAATGCCGAGAGCAGTATGGATCAATATATGAATGCACGTACGCGATTTTTTAAGGAAAATAAATCCGAAGCGCATATCTTTTTTGAAGCACTGCTGGATCCCCCGCAACATTTGAAAGTACAGATTCGGGAAGTGGTGAAAGATTTTGAAGCACTGAATGTCCGAATGTATGAAAAGACCATATCCGGTCTGACTCTACGGGAAAATGTATCGGAAGAGGATGCATTGCGCTATTTTTCCTTATTTCAGGAAATGTTTAACGGCTATTTTTGCAGTCCTGCTTTTCAGACAATGGATTTCGAAGAAAAAATTCAAATTCATGAGTCCACGATACCAAGGATTCTTAATTTTATGCTTTACGGAATTGCAGAAAGGAGGGACACAAACTCATGATGATATTACGTTGGATTCTCACACTGGCACTGGCTTTTTTAGCCGGAAAACTCATTACAAAACTCAGAATGCCATCCATCCTGGGCTGGCTGATTGCAGGAATGATTCTTGGACCTCACGCTGCCGGACTTATGCCCCAGTCTGTCATGGATGCGCCATGGTATAAGCTTGTTATCACATGGATGCAATGTTCCTTCGGATTGATGCTAGGTACAGAACTTATCTGGAAAAAAATCAAAAATTATGGCAAATCCCTGATGATTACAACGCTTTCTCAGTCACTGGGAACCTTTGCCTTCGTATCCCTTATGTTTGCACTTGTATTTGCCGTTACAGATGTATCTGTATATCTTGCTCTGGCCTTTGGCGGAATTGCACTTGCCACTGCACCAGCTCCGGCTCTGTCTATTGTAAAAGAATTTCACACCAAAGGTCCTGTCACGGAAACATTGCTTCCCATGGCTGTTTTGGATGATATCGTGGGAATTGCCGTTTTCTTTACCGTCAATTCCTTCATTGCCAGAGCGGTATCCGGAGGCGCTGTCCCTCTGTATATGATACCTGTTATGATTTTTCTTCCTCTTGCAATCGGAGCAGTGACCGGAACTGCTGTCGGTTTTCTTTTGAAAAAGGACAGAGGAAAATCAGTAACACTCTGCATTCTTCTTGCAGGTATCACACTGACTGTCCTAATCGGCCTGTTTTTTAACACAAAAGTATTTTCAAACATTACCTGAAATTATATGCTTATGGGAGTATCCTATTCTGCAGTATTTTCCAACATGATTACGGAAGAACAGCTGCAGCGTCTGGTCAGCTGGTTCAATCCCATATTGGGGATTGCCCTTCTTACAGCCATCGTTGATCTGGGAGCCCCGCTGGATTATCACTTAATCCTGGGAGCCGGGCTATATACTTTTATTTACATTGCATCCCGTGCCTGCGGAAAATATTTTGGTGCCAGATTTGGTGCAAAAGCCACCAAAATGCCCATCACCGTTCAAAAATATCTGGGCTTTACGCTGCGGCTGCCGTGATCAATGAAATCATCGCTGTGATTGCTGCAAAAAAAGGCTTTGAACTGGCTGGGGAAATACATTGAAAATTATTGAAAACGCTGCTGAGTATTTCTGCATATACTCAGCAGCGCACAATTTTATAAGTATGCTATATATGATGTTTTAACATTTCTCATTTGCATGCTCAATCAGATACTTTTTTCTTGCATACAGTTTATCCATCATTTCCACAATTTCTCTGACCTGTTGTTGAATAACAGGTGCGGATACAAAATAATCTTCCTGAACAGACTGAATAATTTCATTACTCCACTTTGCCCCATCTCTTGTCAAAACGGTTGAAGTTTTATGAAGCTGTAATGACAAATTCTGTGCTTTCGCAATCCGTTCTTTTAAACATCCGCGATCTTTTCCATTGCCATTTGCAATACATTGTTCTAATTCATCTAAAGTGCATGTAAATTGATCTACGGAGTTACTTTTTGGAATGCAAATATTGCTGTCATCATCTATCACACCATATTTACGTGATTCTGCATAAAGAATTCTTGCTTTCGAAATCAAACTGGCAATGTCCTGTGGGGCATCTGTCAATTTAATCATACTTTGTGGAAATATAGACGGAAGTTTATTCTAACTGTTCGAATTATTTTCTCCTTCATATAAACGGGTACCAGGTATCTTTGAACTATATAATGCTTTTTCATAATCTGCACTATAGCGATACGAGCATAATGGCAGTCCACACCCCCATGTTATACACACAATTCGATCGGTAATGGATTTTGCTTTCGATATATAACAGGAATTTGTTTTTCTGATTTCTCTGGCAGCCTCCATGACCGGTAATGACGATGGATGGACGAAAATGGATGTCTCCACTAAAGTTTTGCCTTCATCCCAAACATTGGGGTCAAAACAGAACAACGGACTGGCCTTTTCAATGAGTAATTTCATCCAGTCATTATATATATCCTCCGCCAGCTGCACATCGGTAACTATGCCGCCATATTTATTCTCATACTTATCTCTGAGGAAACTCGTCATAGTTTTTTCACTGAAATTTCTGGAAACTACTTCACTGAAAAAATCACTTACCAATCTGAAAATTTTATCTTCATCTTCTACAATCCATTCTTCCTCATGATTCAAAAGAAAATCCATAAATCTATCAAACAGATCCGGAATATTCATCCCGGCAATTTCCTCATCCACGAACTTTTTCATTTCCGTTATCGATATCATCGGAATGACGAGATTTCCTTCATTCTGAAATATCTTCTGGTCGGCAAACGCAGTGCGATTTTCAGAAAACGTATTATTAAGTGTCAGTATTACACGATTTAGCTTTTCATAATAAGGAGCCGCAATTTCAACCAATTGATTCCTGAATTCCCACACTACAGAATCCATTTCATCATAGACCATTTTCTTCAATTTGCACTGTTCACAAAGCATGACGCATTCCAGCAAATACTCAAAGATCTTTGATGCACTAAAACCAAACGGCTTACTGCACTGACGTTCAAAATCCACTCTTGCCTTTTTGTACTGATCATAATACACAGATGCCTGATAATCTTCATGTTTTCGTCTCATTATATTCTCATTAATGAGACTATTAAGCACATCATCAAATTTTCTTTCCAAATTACTAATCATACTGTACGCATAAACAGGTCCTCGCTGCATATCGCGAAGAATGACGGAAAGTCGTGCCTGCAGACATCTAAACAATGATTTTTGTTCATCTATAGAAAGTATGCGTTTTACATTGCTTTTAATCTCATACATGCGCACTTTTGTCTGTTCAACATAATCTTGAACAAATTTATCAATACCATTGTCTCTGGCAAACTTCCAGCCCCCCAGGTAGTTATCATAGTTTCTCAAAGCATTTCCAATCAGTTCGCGGAAAAGCAAATCGTAGAAGCAAGACCAGTCTGGAACACCCGGGTAAAGAACCGAAAGAAAAAATGATTCAACATCCTTCTCATTGGGAGCATTCCATCTGATTGTACTAAATTTTTCAAATACTTTAGATGCCAGATATGTGCCAATCTCACGGTGTGGAATACTTGCACAAGATGCACCAATTACGCAATACGCCATTTCTGAACCAATCTTCTTATTTCCATTGATGCTATGAAGCATACTGCAAAGCTTAGCAACATGTTCATGATTTATCATTTCTCCCGTTTCCGATAAAAATCCCATAATATATTCCGCTGCAGTTTCTATTGCATAGTTATAACCATCAGGGAATACACTCCCTTTAGCTTCTGCGGCACAGATCAAATGGCACATATCCACCGGCGGCCGATCCCATTTTATCACCCTATGATTTGGATATATCTGATCAAAACTTCCTCCGTTTTCCGGTAGCCGCATACAATAATCTAATTCCTGCATAGCAGCATAACCGTTGTTCATAATGTTATTTCTAACATTCATGCTCTCAAATGGGACCTTGTCCAGATTCACATCCGGCATAAAGAAATAACCAAAAATCACAGCTTCTTTTATCCGTTCTACAATGGAACGAATCATATAGCACACATCCAAAAAACACCCGGACCCTGTTCCACCACCCAATCCTGAAATAATATGAATTTCAACGCAGGGCTTTTCCAGTTCGCCTATTGCAATATTGATTTCATTTTCAATTTTATGAATAAAGGCTTCCGACTGATTCATCAGCATAACTCTGCCAAGCTGCCGAACACCACAAGCACCTGTATACGGAGTATAAGGCATTTGAATATGTTCACCGTCAAACCATTCAAACCATTCAAATCTTTTCATCGTTTTCAACATTGGAGCAGGAACCGGCATAAACGAAATGGACAAAAATTCCTCTTGATCATCCAATGGCATTTGGTACATAGACTTACCGGAAGAATACTTTCTGCAAGTCTTCTCATTACTTTTGCAATCAGAATCCACCCCCACAAAACGTATATGAGAATACAAAGACCTATTCGTGCCTTCCGTATCCGGTTTCAGGCGTGTGTATACCTGCGTTTTAATCGTTCTAAGACAATGAACACCCGTACCACCCAATCCAATTAATATTGTCGCTTTATTATTCGCCTGCTCCTCCTTCCGCTGAGACAAAAGAATACCTCCTCCGTCACGGTACAAAAGTTTAGAATAAACAGCCATATACCTTCCCCCTCAAATTCGTTTTACATCATCGGTTTTCATAAAATAATCCCATCTGCGAAACCGAAATATAAAACCGAACACCTATGTTTTATATAATTTTACAAAACACCATACTTATTGTCAAGAACCGGACAGGGGACAGACACGTGTCCAATTTTTAGGACACGTGTCTGTCCCCTGTCCGGTTCCCCTACAATGCTTTTTGATACAAAGCAAGTACATCCTGCTTCGTTGTGCTTCTGGGATTAACTGTAATATTGCCGCTCTTCATGGCATCCTCTGCCATCACATCGAATTTGTCTGCCGTTACGCCCACTTCACTGAGGGTTGCCGGAATACCAAGCTGCGCGTTCAAATCTTTCAACAATTCCGCAAGCATAAATGGTTCAAACTCATTTTCCAAAACCGGAGTTCTGGAAATATAATTATATATTTTTAAATATTTCCCACAATCTGCTAATGCATTATATTCCACAATCGTCGGTAATAAAATCGCATTGGCAACGCCATGAGGTACATGAAAGAAGGCACTGACCGGATGACTCATGGCATGCACATCACCAAGCCTTGCCCAGGAAAATGCGATTCCCGCAAACAATGAACCTGTCAGCATATTCTCTGCCGCCTGGATATCAGAACGGTCAGCAACATATTTTCTTATATTCTTTCCGATTAGTTCCAGTGCTTTTTCTGCCATCGCATCCGAAAATGGTGAGGCAGCTTTTGAAAGATACGCCTCCAGTGCATGTACCATTGCATCAATCCCACATGCCGCTGCCACTGAAACAGGAGCAGTTGTAAGTAAATCCGGATCCAGGATCGCATAGGAAGGAATCAGCTTATAACTGAAAACTGTTAATTTATAATTCCTGCTATGATCCGTAATAACTGAAAAGGCAGTCACTTCTGAACCGGTACCTGCCGTTGTAGGAATGGCAATGAGTGGGATGATATCTCCAGGCACTTTACCGCCGCCCTCATACTGTGTGATACTTCCTCCATACTTTGCCACAACACCAACTGCTTTGGCAACATCCATAGGAGAACCACCGCCCAGGGCAATGATAAAATCAGCTCCACTTTTCTTGAATGCAGACGTTGCCTGATCCACAGTTTCCACCGAAGGATTTCCCTCTGTTTCCGTATAAGCATCGACAGGAATACCCACCTGTTCCAATGCATCTGCGCAGGATTTCACAATACCCATTTTATTTAAGTGAGGCCCTGAAATAATAAATCCATGGGTGCCGCCCAGCTTTTTGGCAACATCCGGAACCTTTGCAAGACTCCCCTTTCCAACAACAATATCCTGTGGTATTGAAAATGAAAATTCTTTTCCCATTGTTTTTCTCCTTTCTCAGCATTTCTTTCAGGCAGGAAGTCTTTGAAGCACACGCTCAATCGCTTCATCAATAACCAGATCAAGCTCTGCATCATCCGCTTCAGGCATCAAGGTTGCAGCATCTTCATCAGAAATCAATTCTACTAACGTACCAAATGACTCTTTATACTTTCTCTTACAAACAGCATAGAAGACAACACCCAACAGTGACCAGCCGCCTACCATAATCCATTCCTGCCATACAAGATTGCCGCCGGAACCGGGGATACAATACGTAAGTACCATAAAACCAGACATCAGAACCGCCATAGTTCCTACGAATTTATATGCGGGAACCTTATATGGTCTTGGCATATCCGGTTCTTTTTTTCTAAGAATCAGGAACGAAATGGAAACCATACAATATGCAACACAGCAGCCGAAGTTACCCGCATCACAAATCCAGACCATCATTTTACGTCCTGCCAACGGTGCGATCATAGTCAGAGCACCGATCAGATATAAAGAGTTAACCGGAGTTTTATGCTTTGGATGAAGCTTCGCAAAGAATGGAGGAATCATATAGGATTCAGCCATGGAGTACATTGCTCTGGAACCGCCAATCATAAAAGAATTCCACGAAGTAATGATACCGCACATACCACCGACAATGATTACCTTAGCCATTACAGAGGTTTTAAATGCTTTTGCCATGGCATCTGCCGTTACCAGACCGGTTCCTGCCTCAGAGACAGCAATGGCATCTGCATCTAATACATAACCGACCGCCAGGATTACAAATGCGTAAAAAACAACAGCTAAAACAACAGACAAAATTAACATTTTACCAATCTTTTTCAGAGGAACATTAATCTCTTCTGCCGCCTGTGGAATAACATCAAAACCAATAAAGTAAAATGGTGTAACCACTGCTACCGCAAGTATACTTTTCATCATGGAGCCGCCAGTGGAACCAACAAACATCTGCCCATTCAGATTATCCACACTGCCGTTGATTACAGATGCCACAATCAGTAAAATTCCGGCACCACCGATAATGACTGTCAAAACCGTCTGCAGCCTTGCTGCCGTTTTTGCTCCGAGAATATTGATCACGGTAATCAAAAAAGCAATGATAATTGCCACAGCAAGCCAGGAAGCATAGATATCAAATCCCGCAACGGTATACAGATATCCTTTTAAAAACCCCGGCCACAAATACGTAAGAATCGTAGGAAATGCACATGCCTCAAAACAGGCAACTCCGACATATCCCAAAATAATTCCCCATGTACAGATAAAAGAACCGGTTGCTCCCATTGCCCGATAACTAAATACATGTTCTCCTCCACACTGAGGCATAGCCGCTGTCAGCTCTGCATAAGTAAGACCAACAAAGAAAATCATGATACCACCGATTACGAATCCCAGGGCTGCACCAACCACGCCGCCGGTTTCAATCCATCCACCGGAAGAGACTACCCAGCCCCAGCCAATCATCGCTCCAAAAGCAATCACTAAAATGTCCCACGCACTAAATACTTTGTCAAATTCTGATTTTTTCTGAGTCATATTGATTCATCTCCTTCCCTATATATTGAAAAGCTTTTTTGCCAAAATTTCTATGTATTCAGCAGTTCCGTCAATTCCCAGCATACTGCTGTCAATCAGAAGATTTCTGTTGTGACGGTCACCACGGTTACTTCCCGTAAAAGCAAGATGTCTGATATGGTATCGTTTATCTTTCTCAGAAATTAGCAGTTTTGCATCTTTTTCTGATAAATTATGGCTCTCACAAACATTTTTAATTCTCACTTCATCCGGTGCATAGATGAACACACACAAAAGATTTACCTGTCCCTTTAAAATATAATCTGCAGAACGTCCAATAAACACGCAGGACTCTCTTGCAGCTAATTTCCGGATAATCTGTTTCTGCACATGAATTGCACGGTCTGTCAAATCTGAAAGCTTAGAGAAGGATCCTCTCTCCTGTCCTTCTACACCTTTTCCGGCGATTGTAACTCCTGATTCCACCTTATCCATGATATCCTGCGGAATTCCTACCTCATCGATAATGGCATCCACCGTTTCCCGGTTATAAACCGGAATTCCCAGATCCTCTGCAATTTTTTTACCTATAGCGTTTCCTTTTGCACCATACTCACATCCGATGGTTATCACAAATTGTTGCATACGATTCACTTCCTTTATTCTGAAATTTATGTTTATTTCTGATTCAGTTCTAAACCGGTGTTTTCAGCAATTGCTGCAAATAAAAGGTTGAAAAAAGGACGTACGAAAAATTATCGTGACGCCCTTGTCAATCCATTTCTTTGTATGTTTATAGCAAAGCTTCTACTGCTTCGTTTAAGATATCAAATGCCTTATCGCATTCTTCCTCTGATACGATCAGCGGCGGGACCATACGGATGGTATGTGCTCCAATAGCAGTAATCAACAGTTTTCGATCTAATGCACCGTGCTTCACATCCACACCACTGACGGTATCATCAAATTCAACACCTACCAACAGTCCCTGATGTCTTACTTCCTTTACATGCGGAAGCTTCTCTAACCTGGCTGCAAAATAATCTCCCACTCTCTTTGCGTTGCCTGCCAGATCTCTGTCAAGAAGCTCATTTACTTCTGCCAATGCAGCTGCACAGCTAACCGGATGTCCACCAAAAGTGGTTCCATGGGAACCGGCCGAAAATGCCTTTGCAACTTCATTTGTTGCACAGATTGCCCCAATCGGCATTCCACCGCCTAAACCTTTTGCCATAGATACAATATCCGGCTTGATACCATAATTCATGTAAGACATAACTGCACCCGTTCTGCACCATCCGGTCTGTACCTCATCAATTAAAAGCAGCATTCCCTTTTCATCACAGAATTCACGAAGTCCTTTCATAAATTCCATCGTCGCTGGATGAACACCACCTTCGCCTTGTACCGGCTCAATCATAATTGCGATGGTATTTTCTGTGCAGGCATTCTTAAAAGCTTCCAGATCATTATATGGCGCATAAGAAAATCCATAAGTCATCGGACCAAATCCAACCTGGCATCCATTGCCCGGCTGACCTGTTGCAGACATTGCACCAAATGTTCTTCCATGGAATCCCATTTTTGCTGTTACAATATGATATCTGTTTGGACCGTATTTCTCAATTCCGTACTTACGAGCCATCTTGATCATAGCTTCATTTGCCTCTGTACCGGAATTCTGATAAAAAATCTTATCCATTCCAATTGTCTCGCAAACCTTTTCAGCCAACAATGCCTGAGGAATTGTATACGGATAGTTAAAGGTATGCATGATATCATCTACCTGATCCTTTACCGCTGCAACAACTTTCGGGTTGCGGCTGCCGGCATTATTTACTGCAATACCTGCATAGAAATCAAGATATGGGGTTCCCTCCTCATCATACAAATACATTCCCTCTGCAGTCTCTGCAAGAAAATCGAAACGCTCATAGGTTTCAATCATATACTTGTTTACTTTATCCTTAATATCCTGCTTTGTAAGTCCTGTGTCTTTTAATTTCATAATCAATTTCCTCCTTTATTCAAATAGTTACTGTTCATCTCGTTCCCAGCAACACTCTTCGCGATGCACAATGTGCGCATCTCTTTTTAAGATAAAAAAGGTGCCAATGATTCTTCTGAATCATTGACACCTTTGTCTCTTGTTTTTTATAATTCCAATATATCACACAATTTTCTTTCTGTCAATCCTGTTTATCGTGTTTTTTATGTTTATATAAGCCATTTATGATAATGTCTCAGTATACCACATATGAAAATGTCCCAGATGTGGTAAAATATCCTCCGTGCGACTTATAACGAACAGGAGGAAA
>SFQZ01000168.1 GCA_004562915.1 bacterium | reverse complement strand
GCGTATTCCGCACTATTGGAATAGACTGGTTGACGCATGAGAGCCAACATCATAGGGATGTTGATTCTCAGACAGTTGTGAATACCTTCACGTCCTTCGGGAGTGTAATAATTCCAGCTCTTCTTACGGAAAAGCGGATTTTTGTGCTGTGTGTATCCTATTGGATACACGGGCTCATTCGTACCAGCGACATATCGCATCATTTTGGATTTACCAAAACGGGCTTTTTCAAACTCCGTAAGCTCTCGCCCTGTTTTCACAAGGCGGTTGCCTGTGCGAGTGCTAAGCCTGTTTGTCAGCAAGGTCATGACTGTGCGGTTAAGGGAAGCACAATCATGATTAACATGTGTGGCAATACAGTAGTAATTCTGCATGCCAGTGACCATACTGTTATAGAGTCTGATTTCACCCTGTTCGCCATATATTTTGCGAGGGTGAGCAATTCTCTTTGCCTGTTCTTTTAGCTTCTCCCTTTTGTGCTCCAGATTTTTATCTGCGATATGAGATATAACCACGAGTTTGTTGCCCTTCCTGTGCACTTTCATTTTGAATCCGAGAAAATCAGAATAATGATTTCTTACATTTACAATCCTCGTTTTCTTTTCAGAAATTTCCAGTTTGAGCCTTTCTTTCAGCCACAGAGTGACTGCACATTTGGTGCGTTCAGCAGAGTCCTTAGTCCTGCAAAAGATTCGAAAATCATCTGCATAGCGGACAATGAACATTTCCTTCAGGTTAGATTTCTTAGCCTGTCGATAGCCATTGTCGGGTCTGGTATTCCGTTTGCAAATCGGACACCATTGCCATTGACTTTCCACCCAGTGGTCTAATTCGTTAAGCACGATATTAGCCAGGAGTGGCGATATGATACCTCCCTATGCAAAGCAGAAGACTATGCTAAGAAAGAGCTCGCTTTCTTTAATACTAAAAGATTCTGTTTAGATTTACTTTGCATAGTCTTCTGTTTGTTGATACTACAGCTCAGACAACCATTCCATCAGATCACTGTTTTCATTCCAGTCCGGCAGGTTAGAATCTACCAAATCTGGATAAGCGTTTTCTAATGCTTTACGTTTAAGTTCTGCATCGGCACGTGCATAAATTTCAGTGGTCTTGATATCACTGTGCCCCAAAAAGTCACGGATATAAATCAGGTTCACTCCTGCCTGTAATAGATGGACAGCTTTGGAATGCCGGAGCATATGGCACCTTACTTTCTCTGGCACTTTGTCAGATGATTCGTGTGCCATAACAGCATATTTATTGATGATATAAGAAACGCCTTCTTTGGTCAGTTTATTATGCTGTTTATTCGTAAAAAGCGGATAGCTGGTTTTATGTGCCAGATCAAGTTTGTTCTCGGATATATATTTTTCTACCAGTACCGCTGTATTCTTCATAATGGGAACTCTGCGTGTTTTATTTCCTTTTCCGGTAAGTATCAACACTGGGTTGCTCCCTGAAATAAAATCTTTCACAGTAAGGTCTATGATCTCCTGGACTCTGGCACCACTGTCATACATCAGGCTCATTAATGTAAGATCCCTCCGTCCTTGGGCTGTAGATTTATCCGGCTGCTCCAGCAGAACCTTGATGCCTTCTGGGGACAGATGTTCTACCATTGCCTGTCGTTTCTTTTTTACCGGGATGGCAAGCACTTTCTGATAATGATAGAGGGATTCCGGTGATTCTGACTGTGCGTAACGAAAAAAGGAATGGATGGCAGTCAGCCTCAGGTTCCTTGTGGAAATGGAACTTTTCCTTTCAGTTTCCAGCCAGTTTAAAAACCGCTCAATCAGTTCCGAAGACAGTTTTTTCATGGTAAGTTTTTCAGTTGGAATTGCTTCTTCTTTCTCACAAAAAAGAATGAGCAGCTTAAAAGTATCCCTGTAGGATTTGATAGTGTTCCTACTGACATTTTTTTGGATAGGAAGATAGTCAGAAAGGAAAGTGGTAAGGTGTATGGAGAAATCAGTCGGTTTCATAGGATGAGTCCTCCATTTCAGGAATGATGTCCTTATAGCACTTTTCCAGTTTCATCCGGATATCCGGAAAGATATCTGCTGTCCATCTGAGATAGTATGCCGTTTCATTGAAGGTCTGGTGTCCCAGGTAGGTACGCATCATTGGAATTAATACCAAAAGATCCCGGTCCTGTTCAGCCCATGCTTTCAGGCGGTAAATACAGTACGCATGCCGAAAATCGTGGACTCTTGGACCATCGCCAGTATGTGAGATACCTGCCTTCCAGAGAAAACGCCGGAAGTTTTTATAGATATTTCCTATGGTCATTGGTTTTCCGCCATAGCCTGGGAAAAAATATCCATCAGGCTCTGGAAAAGGATGGACCTGTTCAGCATATGTCCGAAGTCTCAGTGTCATGGATTCCGGCATTGGGACCAGACGACTGTTATGATTCTTTGAATCACGGATGGACAGCACGCCTTGATGCAGATCTACATCCCCAACTGTAAGCAGCCGTGCTTCAGAGCAGCGCAGCCCGCAGGAAAGAAGCAGTCTGAAAAATTCCGGCATGATCAGGTGCCGATAAGGAACACTTGAACAGTAGTGGCATTTATCCGTCTCTGCGAAGAATCTTTTCAGTTCGTCTGGAGTATAAATGTGCGGCACATACTGTTGTCCTTTCGGATAGTAATTCTTTGGAAGTATCCATGTATTGATCCCGATGCTGTCCAGATACTTTGAAAACTGGCGTATAACAGAGGCACGGGAACAATGGTTTGCAGCTGTTTCATGCATTGTTTTGCAGCACCAGCCGACCACAGCTTCTTTAGAAAGTATATCTGTTTCCGGGTAATGTACTGCAAGGTAATTATCAAATCGTTTGAGGATGCCTGGTTCTGAGTTGTATTTATACCCGACAGAACGTTTGAGTGAAATGAAATCCTGCATTTCTTTCTTAAATGGTCCTGTAAAAACTGGTTCAGCCAAGACGGATCACCTCCTCGAAATCTAACGGGCATTCCGCCAGACGTGCCATATCTACTTTGAGATATACAGCAGTGGAATTCGTATCCAGATGACCGATAATGTCAGAGATCACCGGAAGTGGGGTATCTTTTTCAAGAAGCACACTCGCCATGGTGTGGCGCAGGCTGTGCATTCCACGACGCTTGCCGGATACCGGGATATGAGCTTTTACCATATATGCTTTTATCAGCTGGTTCAGATGGTCATCTTCCGAAAAAGGCAAAAACGGAGCCATGTGCCGGACGAAAATGTAGGGATTATCAACTTTGGGTCTTCCATATTTCAGGTAGTCGATCACAGCCCATCCAACATCCGGCACAAGAGGAAGCTCCATAGGTTGTTTTGTTTTTGACTGGATGAAACAGAGTTTCTTCTCTGTCCAGTTAAAGTTTTCAAAACGAAGGCCTTTGATATCGGCGCAACGAAGACCCAGCCGGCATGCAATAAGTATGATAGCATAATCCCTTTTCCCTTTAGGGCTTCCGCGGTCAATGGCTTCAATGAGCTGCTTTAATTCCTCATGCGTCCATACAGACGGAATGGCTGTCTGCTTACGGGATTTTACCATTGGCATTTTGGCAGCAAAATCAACTGCGATAATCCTTTCTTGATAAAGGAAACGGAAGAAAGCACGTAAGGAACAGATATGTTGTTCTACTGTCTTGTAGGTGAATCCTGCTAATGTGCGGATATATGCATAAATGGTTTCCAGAGTAACAGCACTGAAGTCCACCATCCCATGAGCAGCCAGATAGTCCATCATGTAGGAAGACTGCTTCACATAGTGGTCTGTAGTTATCTTGGAATAGCCATTTTTTACACAATGCTCCTGAAAACGCTGTCTCATCTCTAAAAAGAAAGGTTCTGTCAGGATTTCTTTGTGTTTCAAGTAACGCCGAAGCACAGCATGATGAAGCTGAAAATCACCTACCATGCGTATAACACGTAGTTCCTGTGTTTCTGCCTGTGGCAGTGTTCTCCCAAAATCATCCTGTGTGATTGCGAAGAATTCCCGGACGAAGTCTATGCCGAGTTGTTCTGTGTAGTAGTATTCACCGCGATCTTCTGCATAGGCCATCAGCTGGTTCCAGCGTCTGCGGTAAAAGGTCATACTTCCTTCGGTATAACCGAGCCGTAGAAGTTCCTGTTCCAGTTCAGAAATCAGGTCTGGTAAGTATTTTTTGTCCATAAAAGTACCTCCGAATATGATATTTTTTGAGAATTACTCTCATAAATATCTTCGGAGACTATGCAAAGTAAAGCAAGAAAAGATGATGTAAAATAAAGAAGTTTGGATGTTTACTTTACATAGTTACTTTCTTTGCATAGGGAAACGTATGCAAAGCTTATCATAGTCCTCCCTGCGGACTACCCTCGATCGTAGGAAATAATTTCTTATTATCTACATATCCACATTTTAGGAATTGTTTCATTATTCTTTTATCAGTTGGGATGTTTTTCATCATCCATTCATGACTGATGCTGTCAAAACAGCCCTTGATGTCTCCCTCCAGAATCCATTCTGGAGAGGTTCGTCTTGATAAAAGCTTGAACATATACTCCATGGCATCCTGCGCACATCTGTCTTGGCGAAATCCAAAGGATACTCTGTCTGCCGTTGTTTCTGCTATAGGTGCAAGGGCAAGCAACTGTAGTCCCTGCATGGCCCTGTCAAACATGGTTGGAATGCCAAGAGGGCGTTTTTCTTTTTTACCATACTTTTCAATATATGTTCTCTTTAGAGGCTTGGCTTTGTATGAGCACGTTTCGAG
>SFQZ01000167.1 GCA_004562915.1 bacterium | reverse complement strand
AGTTCTTCTGTATCTTCCTGAGACATGAATACATTTGGATATACATATTTTGTATTCATATCCGGAGTATAGTAATCTTTAATCCAATCCAAACGATACTGTGCATCATCAGGGCATGTTACATATACACCATAGTATTCATCCAGGATTGCAAGCGGACCTCCAACACACTCTGCTTCTCTTACTTCAACCGGAGATGCATCTCCAAGCGGAGCATGCTTCAGCATTTCCTCACCGTTCTCGTTTTCACCCAGTTCAAAGATATCAAACTCATCATCCTCGCCATAAGTTCCCCAGTTATTCTGCGGAGACTGGAACGGATCATACATCTGATCCAGCCATGCACATACAAGAGCCGGATTCTCTGCAACTGCTGTTACTACGCAACGTCCACGGTCAAATCCACTTGTAAAAGAACCATTCTGCGGAGTGATATTTCTTGTATCAGCTGTTAATGCCGGAAGCGGAACCCAATCCTGAAGATTGTCAATATTTGCTACATCCCAGCTAAAGCATACGCCGTAACGTCCGGATTTTCCTTTTGATACGTAAGTAGACCATTCCTGTGTAAATGCTTCCGGATCAATCAGACCTTCTGCATACAGAGAATGAAGCCATTCGATTCCCTTCTTATAACCTTCCTGTGTTGCGGAACAGATTACTTCAAGGTCATCAGTAACTGCAATATGTCTTCCCTTATCAGCATCGCCGTATCCTTCACCAAAACCATTGATGAGGATGCTCGGATCCTGGTCACCATCATTTACAATACATGCCATCGGAATGATGCTTCCGTCAATATTGAATTCTGCCTGCAGTTCAGATGCATGATCGCGGAAAGCAATTAAAACCTGTTCAAATTCATCTACCGTTGTCGGAACTTCCAGTCCAAGGAAATCCAGCCACTTTTTGTTAATAAAGCTCATATTTCCAACTGTCTGGATTGCTGTCTTTTCTGAGCCAAGCTGTTCAATCCACGGAAGAGCCCAGATATGTCCTTCAGAATCAGTACACATGGTTCTATATTCCGGATATTTTTCAAATACTGCACTCAAATTCGGCATATATGCGTCGATGTATTCTTCCAATGGAATAATAATTCCCTGATCCGCATATTTAAGAAGATCACTATCGCTAAAACCTGCCGTGAAGATAAAGTCTGTTAAAGTGTCCGGATTTGACATGTTGAGGGTAATTTTATCTCCCCACTGGTCTGACTGGATTGCCGTCCATTCGATCTCGACATTTGTCTTTTCCTGTAAACGTTTAAAGATTGTACGGTTGTTAGGATTTGACTCCGTATTTGCAGGGTAACTGGTCATACCAGTTAAAGTTGTCGTCTCTTTTAATGGAAACTCCAGTTCAGACTTATCCACTTCTTGAAATTCCCCGCTATTCAATTTTTTAGTGCTCTTTCCGCCACACGCTGTAAGTGATACAACCATTCCCATTGCCAGCATCACGGCAACTATGCGCTTAAAATATTTGTTTTTCATTTTTTTGCTCCTTTCATTCATTATCCTTTTATAGAACCAGCCATAATACCGCTGTCGAAATACTTCTGGAAGAATGGATACATTACCAGAAGCGGTAAACTTGAAATAATGATTGTTGCGTATTTCAAAAGTTCTGCCAGCTGTGCTCTTGCTGCTGTGCTCTGCATATCAGAAATCATTCCTGATTCCGGTTGATTCTGAATCAAAATAGAACGAAGCACCAACTGCAACGGCTGTTTTGCTGAGTCGTTCAAATAAATCATTGCATCAAAGTAACTGTTCCACATACCAACAAACTGCCATAATGCCAACACTGCAATAACCGGAGTACATACCGGAATCAAAATCTTAAAAAAGAACACCAGCTCATTGGCACCATCTACATCTGCCGCTTCTCTCAATTCACCAGGAATTCCCTGATAGTATGTCCTTGCAATAATCATATTCCATACACTGAAGGCTCCAGGAAGAATAATTGCCCACATACTGTCCAGCAGTCCCAGATTGCTGATCAACAAATAAGTAGGAATCAATCCGCCTCCAAAGAACATGGTAATTACAAAAATCACATTAAAAAATCCTCGTCCTTTAAAATCTGCTCTTGACATCGGGTATGCCGCCAGAAGTGTTATTGCAACTGACACAACGGTAAACACAACAGAATAAATAACTGCATTTTTAAAGCCTACCCAAATCTGCTTATTTGAAATAACACGTTCATATGCAGTCAGAGTCCATTTGCTAAAATCAAAGGTAATACCTTTATTCTGCAGGGTAACCGGATCCATAAAAGAAGCTACGACAATATAAATCATAGGAACTATAATGGCAACCACAAACAGTCCAAGCAAAATGTATCCGCACATCAGCAACGCCTTATCCTGTAGAGAATATCTGGCAAATCTGCTTTTCTTTTTCATCTCGCTCCTCCTTATAATCCTTTACCATCATTCATTTTGGCAACAATCTTATTCACTACTACCAGCAAAATAACATTGATTACCGTATTAAACAAACCTACTGCTGTCGAGAAACTGTAATCTCCATCCAGCAAACCTTTTTTGTAAACATATGTAGCGATAATTTCTGATGCGGGCAGGTTCAAATCCGTCTGCAATGCATAGGCTTTTTCAAAACCGATACTCATAATATTACCCGCCTGCATAATAAACTGAATCACAACCAAATCCTTGATCGCAGGCCACTCCACGGCTTTAATCTGCTGGAATATGTTCGCACCGTCTATCAACGCTGCCTCTTTCAATTCCTGACTGGCATTAGAAAGCGCCGCCGTATACATGATAGATGCCCAGCCTGCTCCCTGCCAGATACCACTGGCAATATAAATGGTACGGAATGCTTCCGGCATGGTCATGAAATTAATGCTCGTACCAAACAGTAAATTGACCGGTCCCGTAACTGAAAGGAAAATACGCACGATACCACACAATACAATTACGGAGATAAAATTCGGCAAGTACAGAACAAGCTGAATTTTCTTCTTTATTCCCGTACTCTGGATTCGATTCAGCAGAAATGCCAATAGAATCGGAACCGGGAACCCCCATAACAAACCGTAAACACTAAGCTTCAGGGTATTGATCAGGTAAGTCATAAAATCCGGTGATGACAAAAACCGTTCGAAATACTTGAATCCTACCCACTCACTTCCCAGAATACCTTTGATCGGATTATACTTCTGAAAAGCAATCATGATGCCGCCCATCGGAATATACTTGAAAATCAAAGTAAGCGCCAAGGCCGGCAGCAGGAAAATCACGTACAACTGCCAATGCTGTTTTAAATACAGAAGCGTGTTATGAAGACCTGCTGAGTTTTTGTTCTGTTTCTTGTCAGAAACAACTGTAGAACTTGTTTTCATTTTGTCCTCCTTCCTTTTTTTCTCTCCCCATACTTTTGCATCTACATATATCCATGCCGTCTCAATCTAGTTGTGCAAATGTAAAAGTAAATTCAAGATTTCATGATTATTTTATACCACATATTTTACATTTGGTCAATATAATTCTGGCATTTTGCCTTTATTGTTTTTACATTTTTTTACTTTTGGCACATTATTGTATATTTATTATAATTATAGCATTTTATTTTTATGCATTTTTACCTAATTTTTTTCATTATTACATTTGACACATTTTGTTTTGCATTTTATAATATATTATGTAACAATCATTCACATAATTAGGAGGATTATATGGCCGGCAGAGTAACCATACAGGATATAGCTGACGCCCTCGGTGTTTCCAGAAACACTGTTTCTAAGGCGATTAACAATACGGGCATCCTTGCTGATGCAACCAGAGACAAAGTTTTAAAAAAAGCAATGGAAATGGGATATAAACAGTTTTCATATGTAACAATTGCAGACACAGGCAAACCGTCCCTTTCTTTTTCCGCCCCGAATGAACGCGGTGAAATCGCGCTGTTTACCACAAGTTTTTTGGGTAATTCCCATTTTGCATCCACAATGCTGGACAAATTTCAGCGAGAGCTTTCCCAGTTAGGCTACAGTCTGACCATGTACCGCATTCTTCCGGATGACCTTCACCGGCTTTTGCTCCCGCCTTCCTTTGCGAAAGAAAGGACCGCCGGAATCGTCTGCATCGAGTTGTTCGATTCCGCATATAGCCATATGGTCTGCTCTCTTGATCTGCCTGTCCTTTTTGTTGACACTCCGGCCGATCCTCTGGGTTCACCGCTGGTAGCAGACAAGTTATATATGGACAACCGCACTAATATTTATCGCTTTGTAGAGGAAATGTCTCGAAGGGAAAAAACAAAAATTGGATTTATCGGAGATTATCTGCACTGCCATTCCTTTTTTGAACGTTATATGGGATACCGCGATGCCATGTACCTGCTTGGTTTACCTATATCTGACGAATACAGTATTCTTGACCGCGAACCATTTTCCCGCAAATATGAGGAGATCCTGACAGATCGTCTGAAAAATATGAAAGAGCTTCCTCAGGTGTTTATCTGTGCAAATGATTTCGTAGCTCTGGATGCCATAAAGGCTTTAAAGAGGCTTGGCTATTCTGTTCCGAAAGATGTGTACCTCTGCGGTTTCGATGATTCTCCGGAATCAAAAATCATAACGCCTTCTCTGACAACCATCCATATACACAGCCAGATCATGGGCTACTACGCAGTACATTTATTAATATCGCGAATAAAGGAACCAGATTTAAACTATCGAACCATGCACGTTGAAACTGACCTGATCTACAGAGAATCTACGGAGGATTAGACTATCATGAACAGCTTACTTAACCCGGATAATCCGGTCATGCAATTCATTACAAAAATCGTTAATGCAGTATATCTTAACATCCT
>SFQZ01000166.1 GCA_004562915.1 bacterium | reverse complement strand
AGAATCATCTCACCCTCTGTTGTGATAACTCGTGCGGAACCTTCTGTTACAAAATAAAGCTCTGCCTCTTTGTGCCAGTGCCAGGGGGCATAACCCAGTCGGTATTCACTGGTGTGCTGGCAATATATACCAATCGGCAGGCTGGAGTCTCCATGATGGCGGGTTTCCTGGCGTGTAGTCTGGTCAACGGGAAAATCACATTTGCTTGAAGTTTTCATAATTTCTCCTTAAATAGCTAAAATAGTGATGATTTTCGCTCAAATGGTGACTGAAATAAAATGATTCTGCGAATATAATACAATTATAAAATAACTGTACAAAAAAAGCAAATATAGAATGAGGCAGGAGGTAAGATTATGGAATTTTTCGGAGGCTTAGCTGTATTGATGGTATCGATTTTGGCAATGGCAGCAGGAATGATGTTCGTAATGACAAAATAAACCATGTACTAAAGTAGGAATGCCCGTATGAAAAAGGTGTCCGGACTATGAAAGTGGATTCATAGTACTGAGGCACCTTTTTCACTTATCAGAGGATGTTTTGCCGTAAAATTCTATTCATTATAATATGCCATGATCAGATCGACCATCCGGTCATAGCTGGCGACTCCGTCATCTTGACCATTTGCCTTCAGATAACTGTCATTGATCTGGTTGGATACTTCCGCAATCTGTCCGTCATATGTATTCCAGAACTGCGTGTTTGCCGCAAGATCAATCTGTGACTGATTGTTGAGCATGGAATGTATCCGTTCGTAGGCTTCGTAATCTGCATGATAGAGCTGGTTGGTTGCGTAAAGCCAACCCAACATATAGCCGCTGTATTGGAACTCAGGAGAGTCCGCGTTGACGCATGCCAGAAACGCAATAAAATTCGCTTCTTCCTCCTGCATAAAACCCCGTAAATGAGAAAGCTCGTGACAGGCGGTAAAGGGAAGATTGTACTCCGTCATGTCATCGTTATAATTTGCTTCTATTGTAAAAGGGGAATAGATGCCGGACAGGTTCTGGTAGGACAGTATCTCGGAAACCGTCAATCGCTTTGGAAGAGGATAATATCCATCCAGTTCATCATAAAGCGTACCGATCTGTTCCATAGCATTTTTGGCATTCCGGGGAACCATCTTCTTTCCCATAAGAGAAGTACCGTCTTCGGCACAGGAAATTTCAGGGGCAAGCCGGTTTAAGTGATTCGTAAGAAGCTCACATACGGAAGCAAGTTCTTCTGCGGTATAGGAAGAAGTAGTAATTCCCGTTGCCACAGAGAAGGACTTATGGCCGTAATTGATCCCGCAGCACAGGGTGTATGTAAAGAAGAGAATCGAGGCGAAAAGAAGTACATTTGCTCCCCATCTGCGCAGGCGTTTCCTGCGGATTGCGTAAATAAGAGACAGTATCAGCACAAAGATAGCCAGATAAAGTCCGAATTCTACCGCGGAAAATGGAAATATTCCCCAGAATCTCCCGAGCGTTTCTACCAGAATGGAATAAACATGAGCTGTGTACCAGTCGGCAAAAGCCGGAATATTCTGAGCAGCGTAAAGAAGGCACAGGCTTCCTGCAGCCAGTATGACGGCAGTGAAGGCTCGTCTCAGGTCAGAAATTGCTGAATCAGTTTTCATCATTCGTCAAATCTCCGTCTCCGGCGATGGGGATGACATCGCCAAGATATTTAGGTAGTGGTTTGAAAATAGATACGAAGAAATCCTTATCTCTTGCCAGAATTTCACGGAAGTCCCGATAAGCCTGTCCGCTGTACCTGCGGGTATCGGCGGATATGCCCCATGCGTCAAGTCCCAGAGAACGTGCGATGTAAAGGGCACGATAAAGATGATATTTCTGGGTGACGATGATTACCTTTCTGGCCTGGAAAACATCCCGCGCGCGGTAAAGGCTATCATATGTTGAGAAACCGGCATGATCCATGAATACATCTTCGGAGGGAACGCCCTGGTCAAGGGCGATATCCTTCATCGTCTGCACTTCATTATACTTTTTTCTTCCGTGATCGCCGCTCATCAAAAGCTTCGGCGCGGCATTGTTCTGGTAAAGCTCGATTCCGGTGTTCAGACGATCCTGCAGCATAGGGGATGGCGAGCCGTCCGCACGGATTCCGGCGCCAAGTACCAGAAGACAATCTGCGTCGGAAACGGAAGAAACATCCTCTGGTGAGATGATCCGGTCTTTTGTGCTGCTGCGCACATAGAAATCGATTCCGAATAACAGACATAGGCCCAGAATCACGATTAAAATAAGAAATCTGAACGCTGTTATTACCATTTTTTTCGGCTCCTGACGCAAAATCTCATCTCCTTTGTAGGGTAAATCTGAATAAGTTTATCTATTTTCATTATATATGGCGTGTGAAAATGTGTAAATGAGAAGTCGGAAGGTTCAGGAAAACTTAAGAAATTATGCAATTGTTCAACGTCCTTTTTTGACAAATCTGCTTGGCTCTGAACAGTTACGAAATTATCGAGACTATGCGGTACTGACAAAAAAATCGGGAACCCGGAGATAAGAACAGGGCTTCCCGATTTTACAGGTTCGTTGTTAAGACTCCATGCCGAACGTAAAATCAAGTTTTTCTTCGGCGGCATCCAGAAGTTCCTCAAGATTTTCAATTTCCCTTTCTTTTTCCAGAAAATACGCTCTGGAAATGTTTGAAGACCGGTAATCATTTTCCAGAGAATCTTCAAAACGATCTAATTCTGTTTCGAGCTTTTCCACTTCGTTTTTTAAATCCAGATATTGCGTCCGATGCTCTTCGGCCGTTCCTGTCGGAGAAGAATTGTCGATTTTGGAAATCATGCCGGATGTCTGGGAAGTCAGATCACTGAGCGAGGCATCATGTTTTTCAGTGAGGGATTCATTTGTGGTGTCGGAAGATTCCGAGTTTCCTGCAGATGCCGTATTTTCGGTTGAATTGGAAGCACCGGAAGAGGTTCCGTCTGAAATAGTCTGGCTTTTGCATCCCGCAGCAAGGAACGTCAGAACAAGAGTTATTGTCAGAAAGAGTTGTGTTATTGCGCTTTTTTTCATAATACGTATGTCCTTTCCGTAATTTGTCAATATAGTTTATTGTAACGATGGTAGTATTTCCGATTGCTGAAAAAATATGAATCACAAAAAATCTGCCCGGAATAAAGTTTTCTGTGTGAAAACGGTTTATCTCTGGTATTTTTATGTTATTATATACATGAAAAAAACCAGGACATATGAAAACGAGAGGTGCTTATGAAAATAGTAATTCCCGAATACAAAACATTGGATATAGATACGTTGTTTCTGGACTTTAACGGAACGATTGCAGTGGACGGAATCATTCCGGCGGGAGTAAAGCAGAGACTGACTGCATTGGCAGAACTGTTCCGCATCTATATATTGACGGCGGATACCAATGGAAATGCGAAGGATCAGTGCGAAGGTCTGCCCGTGATTTTACAGACGTTTCCTACAGGCAATGCCAGAGAATATAAAAAAGAACTGATCAAGGCGACCGGCAGCAAACATTGCGCGGCGATGGGAAATGGGCGAAATGATGAACTGATGCTGAAAGAAGCGGCGCTTTCCATTGCAATCATGGATAAAGAAGGAATGTATGGAAGACTGTTTAAAGAGGCAGATATCTGTGTCCGCTCCATGCAGGACGGGCTGGATCTGTTCCTGTATCCGAACCGGATCATTGCAGGGCTGCGCGGATAGAATGCCGGGACATACTATAGTAGTCAATTGATCACCGGATGCGGGTGATAAATGAGAATAGATATTTTATTTTGAAAGGAAGAAAGAGATGAGCATATTATTTGTAGAATATCCAAAATGTACGACATGCCAGAAGGCAAAAAAATGGCTGGAATCTGAGAACGTAACATTTGAAGACCGGCATATCGTAGAGAACAATCCGTCTGTGGAGGAATTAAAAAAATGGCACAAAATGAGCGGACTTCCGCTTAAGAGATTCTTCAATACCAGTGGAATGAAATATAAAGAACTGGGACTTAAGGATAGGATTCCGCAGATGACAGAAGAAGAACAGTATGAGCTGCTTGCAACAGACGGAATGCTGGTGAAAAGACCGATTCTCGTAGGAGATACGTTTGCGTTTCCGGGATTTCGGGAAAAAGAATGGAAAGAACTGATCGGATAAATGTCGGTGAGGGAGGAACAAGATGAGTCAGGCAATAGTGACATTGAAAAAAGGGGAAGGACGATTACTGAAATCCGGAGGCGCATGGGTCTTCGATAATGAGATCGCTTCTATCGTCGGAGAATTTGAAAACGGGGACATTGTGATTGTTCATGATTATGACGGCTATGGAATGGGACGAGGATTTATCAATATGAATTCCAAAATCCGCATCCGTATGATGACAAGAAAACAAGAGCAGGAGATCAATCATGAGTTTCTCGAAATGCGTGTGCGCGATGCGTGGGAATACCGAAAGAAAACGGTGGATACGGGCAGCTGCCGTGTGATCTTCGGAGAAGCGGATTTCCTTCCGGGACTGGTAATCGACAAATTCGAAGACGTGCTGGTCGTGCAGTCCCTGGCCCTTGGAATCGACAAAATGAAAGAAGAGATCATCGATATTCTGAAAACGGTTCTGAAGGAGGATGGAATCGAGATCCGCGGCGTCTACGAGAGAAGTGACGCCAAGGTAAGAAAGCAGGAAGGAATGGAACTGGCAAAAGGCTTCATCGGCCCGAAATTCGATACAAATGTGGAAATCACAGAAAACGGTGTCAAATACATGGTCGATGTCAAAGAAGGGCAGAAAACCGGATTCTTTCTGGACCAGAAATATAACCGGAAAGCGATCCAACGGTTGTGCAAAGGCGCGAAGGTTCTGGACT
>SFQZ01000165.1 GCA_004562915.1 bacterium | reverse complement strand
ATATTTATCCAATACCGGATCTTCCCCTGATACTTTACTCCTTTTCGGAATATCCAAATCAATAAAAAGATCAGCAGAATCAGAGCAACTATTACTACTACCACCATCAAAGGTGATAAATACTTATTCAAAACTCCCAATGCATCCGTGATCAGTTTCAGATCCGGACCAGTAAATGGAGTTACCCTGTTAAACAGAAGTACACAGTTGACAATTCCCAGAATCAACCAAATACTTCCGATAATCAGGCGGACCAGAATTCTCCTGCGAAACAGATACACCAAAAGACTGGTGGTAAATATCAGGTCTGCATTAAACAAAAAGATGACAGGACTTTCCGTCATATAGACCCACGCTTCCAGAATAGAATGTCTGGAAAGGGCTTCAATAATAAAATAAAGTACACAGCAGCCTAAAAACTGCAAAGGTACAGACAACAAGTTACAGATCCGAATCACCTGACTGCGATCGGGCTTTTTCAGATTGATTTTTTTCATTTTGATTACCTCAACTGTTGCAATCTCTCTTTTACCTGTTCCATCATCTGTGTGTATTTTTCAAGTTTTCCTTTTTCCTCATCAATTTTTGCCTGAGGCGCTTTGCTGATAAAGCGCTCATTTCCCAACATACCGTTTACACGTGCCAGCTCTTTTTCCAGACGTACTTCCTCTTTTTCCAGACGCTGAATCTCTTTTTCAATATCTACCAACTCAGCAAATGGAATGTAAATTATTGCCTGATGTATCACTGCAGATACCGCATCGTCAGCAATACCTGCTTTGTCTTCCTGTACGAGTACTTCACTGGCACCTGCAAGTGTCGCAAAGAATACTTTTCCGTTCGTAAAGGTATCGCGCACTGTCTCTTCTTCTGCCACCACATAAACTGTTGCTTTTTTACTTGGCGGAACATTCATTTCCGTACGTACCCCTCTGATACTTCTTACGGCTTCTTTGATCAGTTCCACGTCATTTTCTTCTTTTTCAAAGTTCCATTTCGTTTTCCACTCCGGCCAGGATGAGATCATAATAGACTCCTCCTGTGGATACAGTGTGCAGTAAATTTCTTCTGTAATAAACGGCATATATGGATGCAGCAATTTCAGTGCTCTCCCAAGTACTGTCTTCAATGTCCACAATGCAGCTGCTTTTGTAGTGTCCTCATCATTGTACAGACGCGGTTTTACCATCTCAATATACCAGTCGCAGAATTCTTCCCAGATAAAATCATATACTTTCTGTACAGCAATACCCAGCTCATATTTTTCCATATTATCCGTTACAACTTTTGCTACGGTATTGAACTTGGAAAGAATCCACTTATCTGCTGCTGTCAGTTCAGACAGATCAATCTGTGCCGGAACCTCTGCTTTCTCCAGGTTCATCATGATAAATCTGGAAGCATTCCATACTTTATTTGCAAAATTACGGCTGGCTTCCACTCTCTCCCAGTAGAAGCGCATATCATTTCCCGGAGCATTTCCGGTAATCAAGGTAAGACGCAGAGCGTCCGCACCATACTTGTCAATTACTTCCAGAGGATCAATACCATTTCCCAGAGATTTACTCATCTTTCTTCCCTGTGAGTCACGTACCAGACCGTGGATCAATACATGATGAAATGGTGCTTTTCCTGTTTGCTCCAAAGCAGAGAATACCATACGGATTACCCAGAAGAAAATGATGTCATATCCGGTTACCAGAACATCAGTTGGATAAAAATACTCCATCTCTTCTGTTTTATTCGGCCATCCCAGGGTAGAAAATGGCCACAATGCTGATGAGAACCAGGTGTCCAGCGTGTCCTCATCCTGATGCAGATGTTTGCAGCCACATTTCGGACAAGCCTCCGGCATTTCTCTCGCAACTACTGTTTCACCACATTCATCACAGTAATATGCCGGAATTCTGTGTCCCCACCAGAGCTGACGGGAGATACACCAGTCACGGATATTTTCCAGCCAATGTAAGTATGTCTTATCGAAACGCTCCGGTACAAACTGAAGTTCTCCATCCTTCAGCGCTTCTATAGCCGCTTTTGCCAACTCATCCATTTTTACAAACCACTGTGGTTTGATCATAGGTTCTACAGTTGTTCCGCAGCGATCATGCGTTCCAACACTGTGAGAATGCGGCACAACTTTAACCAGAAGTCCCATTTTCTCCAGATCTTTCACCATGGCTTTTCTCGCTTCATAACGATCCATACCAGCGTACTTGCCACCCAGTTCATTGATGGTGGCATCATCATTCATGATATTGATTTCTTCCAGATTGTGACGTTTTCCTACTTCAAAGTCATTAGGGTCATGTGCCGGTGTGATTTTTACGCATCCGGTTCCGAACTCTTTATCTACATACTCATCTGCGATCACCGGAATCTCACGATTTGTAAGCGGCAGCTTCAGCATTTTCCCGATCAGGTGCTGATAGCGTTCATCATCCGGGTTTACTGCAACTGCAGTATCTCCCAGCAGAGTCTCCGGACGAGTGGTAGCAATCTCCACAAACTGTCCCTCTTCTCCGACTACCGGATAATTAATATGCCAGAAAAATCCGTCCTGATCCTCATGCTCTACCTCAGCATCAGAAATTGATGTCTGGCAAACCGGACACCAGTTGATGATTCTGGAACCTTTATAGATATATCCTTTTTCATACAATTTGATAAATACTTCCTGAACAGCTTTAGAACAGCCTTCATCCATTGTAAAACGTTCTCTCTCCCAGTCTGCAGAAGCACCCAGCTTCTTTAACTGATTGATAATCTTTCCGCCATATTCTTCTTTCCATGCCCAGGCATGCTCCAGAAATTCCTCTCTGGTAAGATCGGCTTTATCAATTCCCTGTTCTTTCAGTTTTTCAATAACTTTGACTTCTGTAGCAATTGCAGCATGATCTGTTCCCGGCTGCCAAAGAGCTTCATACCCCTGCATTCTCTTAAAACGAATCAGAATATCCTGCATAGTCTCATCCAACGCATGTCCCATATGCAGCTGACCAGTTACATTTGGCGGGGGCATAACAATAGTAAATGGTTTCTTATCTTTATTTACTTTTGCATGGAAATAACCTTTGTCCAGCCACTTCTGATATAAACGATCCTCAAGACCCTTCGGATCATAAGTCTTTGCCAATTCTTTGCTCATAATTTCCTCCTTAAATTTAAGTCGAACGCATGTAAAACTTAATGCGCGATTCTGGCCAGCTTTGCTGACGTCTTCCTATCAGAATCGCTGCGTATCCTCGCGGAACGTTTATCTTGGAAGTAGATTTGACTCCCACCAAGACTGACTAGTATAATCCACGTTAATTACTGTACTGTTTCGCTGAGAATGTTTTTTGAGAGTGCAATCGTAAAAACGCAGGCGTAGCGGGCTACGCTGAGGCATTTACGATTGTGCTATCGGGAAAACAGGCCAGCGAAACATGCGGTTAATTAACGCGAATTATACTAGTTATTACTCGCCATCTATAGGTGGGAGTCTTATCACCTTTCAAGATAAAATACGCCCTCCACACATTTCTGCGTGAAGGGCGAATATATCGCGGTACCACCTTACTTATACAGAAAATACACCCTTGCATCTTCTATACATCTCTTACGTCCTGTAACGGGGACGAAACGTGAAGACCTACTTTTCTGCATATGAACATATCTCTCACCTACACTGTTCAGTCTTCCGGTTCCAAAGCTACCTTCCGCATATACGTCCCTGGGATACCTTTCAGCCGATGAATATCCCTCTCTTTCGGGGTAGGATGCGTACTCCTCTCTGTCATAACCTTTCGCTTTTCAGCTTGTTATTAATATAGTAGGCTTTTTTTCGTTTGTCAAGGAAATTCTTTATCTTTCACTGTTATTTACTATCTGTTTTTTTAACTCAGCAATGATCTGCTTTAATTCCTCTACTTCTCCGTTCTTCTCTTCCAGCCGGCCTTTTATCTCCTGTACTTCCTGTCCCTTCTCTTCCAGCCGACTTTTCATCTTTTGTACTTCCTGTCCCTTCTCTTCCAGCCGACTTTTCATCTTTTGTACTTCCTGTCCCTTCTCTTCCAGCCGACTTTTCATCTTTTGTACTTCTTTTTTTGTTTCCTGTATTTCATTTTTTATTACCTGTGCTTCTTTTTTCTTCTCTGCAAGTTCAGCTTTTTTCTGATTAATCTCATCCTGCATTTCATCCATCATATATTGAACTGTATTTTTATCCAGTTCGTACAATTCTTTTGAAAACATTCCCATCACCTCTTCCATATTACAACATATGTTATACGCCTGCTCATACATCTGTTCAAATTCAGGGAATTTTTCAACTATTATAAGTATCTTCTCCGGATCATCCATACACAGAAATGCAAGCCAGGCATCTAATTTGTTATTGATACTATTATTTTGATGTATTTTTTTAAATATGTCAAGCGAAATAAAAATATATTTTTGTAATAATTCAATTTGCAATCCACTATCAGATCTTTGCTCAAAATGATGTATGTATATGTCCGGAAATTTATAGAATTCTTTAGTACTTTTTTCAAAACGCCACCTCCATACTCAGTCCCTCTGTCTGTTTTGTTTATCTCCTGTTTTCTCTATCCCTGCAAATCAAGGGATTGGTGATTTAGGGCAAAAAACAATTCGAATGATAGATATTATTGCGGATGCAGGGTATGCCATATGGCAAATCTTGCCTTTGCAGATGACAGGCCCCACTCATTCTCCATATCAGACATATTCAAGTTTTGCGGGGGATCCTATCTATATTAACTTGGATCGTTTGTGTGAAATGGGGTTGTTGACGCAAAGCTCAATTGTGAATTGTAATAAGTTTAAAGACTTTGTTGAATATGACAAGATTCGTGAATTCAAGGAATCTTATTTTCAAAAGGCTTTTAAAGTTTTTAAAA
>SFQZ01000164.1 GCA_004562915.1 bacterium | reverse complement strand
GAACACTGCTCCTTTACGGCACCAAAAGGTCCGGAAACTGCGATTGCAGGAAGCTCGCCTTCTGCATTCTTTGGTGTATACATATCAGCTGCCAGGGTAATTCCGTAACGGTTAATGAATGTCACCTTCTTGTGATCTACCTTGTCGCTTTTTGGAAATGTCTTATCCCATTCAGCAACCAACTTAAGTTCTTCTGTCTTCATCATTATTTTTATCCTCCTTGCGGTCATTTTTCTTGAATATTACTGGAATATATCTTATAATGATCTTATCATACAACCTAAACCTAACTTTAGGTCAAGAACTTTTTTTGAAGGAAGGTGCATCATGTACACGATTGGTCAGGTTTCGGAGATGTACAATCTCCCTATTTCGACTTTAAGATATTATGACAAGGAAGGATTCTTCCCTAATCTGATGAGAAAGGGCAATATCCGTTACTTCAGCGACGATGAACTGGAGGCTATCCGCGTGATTGAGTGCCTCAAACGCTCCGGTCTTGAGATCAAGGATATCAAGCAGTTCTTCCATTGGGTTATGGAAGGCCCTTCCAGCTATGGGAAGAGAAAAGAGATGTTCGAGACCAGAAAAGCTGCCGTGGAAGACGAGATCAAAGCCCTGGAGAGAACCCTTGCTCTGCTGAAGTTTAAATGCTGGTACTACGAGACCGCGATAAAAGACGGCAATGAAGATGGCATCAATGCCATGCTGCCGGACAAACTCCCGGAAGAGATTCAGGAGCTTTACGATATTTCACATGAATAACCAACAACGAAAAAAGCCCACTGAAAGACCTGCTGTATAAACAGTCCTCCAGTGGGCAAAATTGTCACTTTACATCTCAGCCGGAGTCTCCGACTCCTCTTCCTCCGAATCAAGCTGATGCTCCTTTTTCATCTGGAAAAACTCCTTATTCGTACAGATTTCAAGCTGTTCCATCAGATCTTCAAGAAGTTCCAACATCTCCGGATCTTCACCTGTGCTTCCCAGTTCCTCCATGGATCTGTGCATTTCGCGGATGACTTTTGTCTTGCCACCCTCATAACAGTTCAAAATCATTTTCTGTTCTTCTGTAAGTCTCACCATGCTAACTCAACTCCCTTCTGCGGACTATCTTTTCCCGGCTTTTGTGCAATTTCTTTTTTCTTCTCCTGTAATCTGGCATGGATTGATTTCTTTGGAGATTCATCAATCAGAGCGGCTTTTGCAGGTTTTGTCTGCACCGCAGCTTTACCTTCTTTACCGGAAGGAGTAGCCTTAGTACTTTCTTCTACGATAGCTGTGCTTCCTCTTTCCTCCAGACTGACAAACTGCTGCAGATAAGGAAGTGCATGTTCCTGCGTATCCCAAGCCTATCTGGATTCCTTAAGTGAAGGAAAGAAAAATATTCTGATGCTGATTGAGTCCAGGGTATTGATGGCAAACAGTAAGCCATACATTTACCGTTCCCATAGATGCGAGCTCATGTGTGAGCAGGCTCATTTCACCATGACTTCTCTCCGTGGAATTCTCCTCTACCCTGCCTGCAATATCAGAAATATATTCTTCCATACTCATAATCCTTTCCCTTCCGGCACATCATAGTTCTTCACAGTAGTATGATTCTTCTCCTTGGCAGCCCAACTGCAGATGGTCGCATAATGGTTATGGTACTTTTTCCCGGTGGACTTCATGTAGGAAGAAAGCTTCTCGATCCATTCTTTCCAGTCATAAGGAAAGCGCCGCTGCAGTTCCTTCAGTTCCGGATCCCTCAGGAAAACATTGTGAAATGCTCCATACAAATGCTGATTTTCGGAAGTCCTGCTTATATCAGTCTTATTTATATCAGTCTTGCTCTTATTAGTATTACTCGTGTCCGATGTTCGGAAATCCGGATGTTCGTCTGTCGGAAATCCGGATGTTTGTCCTTCGGAAGTTCGGATGTCTGACTGTTCGGAAGTCCGGGTGTCTGTATTTCGGAAATCCGGAGCACCTCTGTTGCGATTTAATACGGAAGCAAAATTCTTCACATAAAGCACATTGGGTTTGTTACACCCGGTTCTTTTCCTTTCAACAAGGCCAATGCCATCTCCACCGGTATCCAGTTCTTTCAGGATTTCATAGATCCTGTACTTAGTCCAATGAAAATACTCCATCATTTCCGACAAGGTAAACTGGATATAAACATTGCCATTTTTGTCAATCCATCCATTTTTTCTGGAAAGGCTGACTCGATCCAGCATCACGCCGTACATGATCTTGGCTTCCGTAGAAATTCCATTGAACCTCGGATCTGTGAAGAGCACCTTGGGAATCTTGTAGAAAGCAAACTGCTCGGAATCCTGCTCCTGAAAGTAATCAAATTCCTGCATAATTACTCCTGGCCTTCTTCCTCAATAATATCTGCTGCAACCTTATTGCTGACATAACACACGCCGGTCAAAAACAGCTTTTTGGGATAACCCATACAACATTCCATAGCATCCACATATTCATCCAGATCACCGCATAACAAAGCAATCGACTTCATAATTGCACGAATCTGGTTCAGTTTTCCGGCTTTATAAAGGTGATGAATATACATGAAAAATCCATCCAAATCTACACGGTGAGCCACAGCAAGATGGGCGAGTTTTTCTCCTATTTCCTTATCAAGATAAGTCGAATCTTCAATGATCGTATGATCATCCGGCACGTGATTCTCATCGATATAGCCATAGTAAGTCATATCGATCAGTCTCTGTTTCCTACGGGGAAGGGCATAATAAGCGCTGTCCCTGTAATCGTAATCCGGGTCCTGCTCATTGCCTTTCTCCTTTTCTGCAGACTCTTTTGCATGATCTGCTTTTTCATCTTCTGCCTCAAAAGCTTTCATAAATGCCTCGGGATCAAAAAATACTGCTACACCCTGCATTCCAGGGATTCCCATACACGGTCCCATCATCGGCATTCCATTCTTATCATTCTTCCAGTTCATTCAGTGCCATATCCACACGATACCTGGAAGCATTCAGGTGCTTTTTCATTTCACTCTTCGGATAAATCACATAGGCAGTGCCATACTGATCTACCCAGCCATTCATAATGGCCATTGTTTTTCTGTCCAAAAGAAGGGAATACAAAAGCTTTGCATCCACAGACAGCTTCTCATACTGTTTTTCCTGAAACAGTATTTTGGGAATGTTCACACATTCCACAGGTGCATAATCTGAACCGTTAATCATGACTTTTTACCTCCATCACTTAATTGATAGGAACATATTCCACCGGTTTTTCCTGGGCCATCAGATCCATCAGCCCCTGATATTCTCTGATTTTCTTTCTGGCTTCATTGATTTCACTCACAATCTTTCGAAGATACAAAGTGAAGTACAGCGCATAGCCTTTCAAAACTTCTTCATGAAGAGAGGCGGCATAAAAACCATCCAGCTCTCCTCCGGATCTGCTATCTCCAAAACATCGCTGCACATAAAGATGGATGTGCAGATAATTCTTCTTACTGGCCAGTTCTTCGATATATAAAGAAACAGCCATCAGCTTTGACAGATTCAGGTTGCTATCCAGGATAGCATTTACCAACAAACGTCCTTTTCCAAAAAGCTCTTTGATATCGTAAGGAACCTCTACATATGCAGCATCCATATTCTCATTTTGAAGAATTCTTGCACAAAATTTTAATTCCATATTTTTTTCCTTTCATTCTGTGAATATTATCCTCCGGAAATTACGATTTTCTTCCTACATTCTTTTTTCAATAAGGTTGATTGTGTCGGGTTACAACTTGCAAAGCATAATATACTCTTCATCATTTTCGTCAATGATTACAAAACCCAATTTAGAATACATATGGAAAGCATAATTTATCTTTTGAACGGACAAAGATGCCTGCTTATATCCTTGCTTCTTAAGTTCTGAAATCATTCTTTTCATCAATTCTGTTCCAATGCCATAATTCCTATATTCTTTATGAAGAGAAATGGCAAAAGACGGAGTTTCATCATCAACATGTCCATAATCGTTCATAATACGAACCCACACCGCTCCCACTATTTTGTTATCACACTCAGATACATAACAGATATCACCTTTTTTCTTGCCAAAATCTGTTACATATACTTGAAGCTCTGGTTGATTTATTATTTCATATGGCGGGGCATCAACTCCATCAGGAATAAATATGGCTTCATACAAAAATGTATTTAATACACTGATTTCATTTTGTTTCAATTCTCGTATTTTGTAATCCATAGAAATCTCCAAATTAAAGATCTATCCAATATCGTTGAATAATACCACTCTCGCTCAGTCCCACATCATCAGGGACTTCACTTTCCAATACTCCACCATTTTTTACTATTGTTTTTGTTGAAGCCTCGTTTGTTTTATCACATGTAAGCAATACCTTTTTTTCTCCAAATTCTCTGCAAATCTCCAACAACAATTTTAACATTTCACTGGCATATCCCTTCTGACGCTCTGAGGGCAAAATACTGTAACCAATATTTCCACCGTATTTCAATAAAAAGGGGGTTAAAGGGTGTCTATAATCAATGATGCCCACAACCTTATCGTCTTCAATTCGAACTCCCAGAAACACCTCTGAGGGAACATACCCTTCGCCATATTTCCGTTTCAATCGATTTTCAAAGTCAATCCACTCAGTAAAAGAGTTCACTTCTTCAAGACCCGCACAGCCATCAAAACTGTCATTATTTGCAAGCATATCTTCCTTGTATTGCATGACTTGCTCTGCATATTCACGGGAAGGTCTAACTAATTTCAAATACATTAACCTCTCCTCCAAAAATCCCGATTTTCTTATCGTTCTGATCACTGCAATCCAGCCACGAAGGAGACCGCTGCTTTCAGATCTTTTTCATCCGGATGACCTTTTGCAATACCACCCACCAATTTAAACGGTCCAAAAGT
>SFQZ01000163.1 GCA_004562915.1 bacterium | reverse complement strand
AGGCGGGAGTAAAGGGCTGTGATTTTGTTGTAATCATTCATGTGCATATCCTCCTGTGCGTCCATGTAGAGTTCTTTACACTTAAGATTATGCACTCCATCTGGCTGAACCATACTCGATTCCTTTCCGGAGTTTCTTTGCATCTGACTGTTTCTGCCATACCAGTAATTTCAGAATGACAGCTGCTACAATTCCTGTCAGCATATCACGCCAGTTAAAACTTGGCTGCAATCCAGTAAGAATCCTGTCTGCATGTTCCATCGCATATAATAGCTTGTTCCCAATATCTTCTCCCAGACTGTTTCTGTAAAGAAATGATGCCCGATTTGTATAAAAAGCAGTTAAGATATATGGGATATTGGTAAGAACCAGTTTCTTTTTATCCAGGGCGGACAGCCTGACCCTGATCTTATTCTTCCATTTTTGCATCAGATTTTTACCGATTTGCTTTTTCATCGGCTCTGCTCCTGATGCCGGTTCTTTACTTTGTCCTTCGATTTCTTTGGCATCATTGCTCTGTAAGTTGCAAGACGCTTGTGAATAGAAGGCTTATTCGCTTTTTGAATCTGTTTCTGGGAAAACTCACGGAAAGCAGCATTGAGGGCATCCTGATCACGTCCTTTAAAAAACACCAGATACATCGGTGGATCTAAAGGACTTGATATTCTTATTTGTGATCTCGATATTGACCATCCCGGCATTTTGTTTTGCCAGCTCTTTTACCGTGACCTTTCCCTGTTTCGGCTGATTCTTCTTCGCTTTCTTCTCTACCGATTTCTGCTTCTGATGACGCAGATAAGCAGCAAGAACCTTTTTCAATAAATCTGCTGTTACTTTGGTAGTCCGAATGCAGAACGTGACCGTTTTCTGAGTTACCTCTTCCTGCATGATTTTCCCTCCTTTCAGCGATTTAACTGCTGTCCAGATCTGTAATCATGGCAACCACCTCCATCATTCTTTACTCTTCCTCCGCACACAACGCTTTAAAAAATTCTTTTCCTTTTGGTGTAACCAATGTCTGTGAACCAAGATGTCCATTGTTAAAATAGTCTTTTACAATAAACAGATCATTGTTCTTCTCCACCGCATAGGGTAACAGCGTGCCGGATGGACTCCTATATAGAAATCCTCTATTTAAAAGAAGTTTCACAAATTTTCTTTCTGGAAATTCAATCTCTTTTGCCGTCGTTCGAATATTGGTGCATTCTCCTGTAATCATGAAATGATCATAATAATCTGCTTTTGGCTGCATATCCTTTACACGATTTTGCAATTCTCGATTTCGATTGTTTTCTGCCAAAAGTCTCTCGGCAAATTCCAAAAGAAGTTCCGGGTTATCTTTTACCCTGTCTAAAAGATCGGTCTCTAAATATCCGCCTGTTTTCCTAATAGCCGGAAGTACCTCATCAAATACCCACTTCTCAAAATTCTGTGCTGACTTTAAACGACTTTTTGTAATCAGCCGATATACATCTCCCTCTGGAATAAAAATCATTGGCTGTACCCCACCTGATGTAAGGACGCCCCGTTTCAGGGCCCCCTTGCAATGAACATTTATCGCATTTCTTGGTTTTGCATATCCCAAAGCAAATGCTACATCAATTCCAGAAAATAAAAGTCTGCCTCCATCTTCAATCATACGGATGGAACCAAACTCCGAATTGTGAAACTCTGTGATTTTATAATCCGTCTTCTCCATCCTCTTCTCCATCCTCTTCTCCTCCTGAACCGGCAAGTAACATCAAACCATTTTCAATGATTGTGCTCCTAATAAACTCTGCTACATTCACGGTTAAATAACCAAGATATTCTGCAAGGAAACTACTATATTCCTCTTCTGTCAACAATTCCTCCAGTGCTTCCAAATGAGCTGTCACTTTAGAAGTCTGCTTTCCGCCAAGCAGCTTGCCTAATATTTCTGTAAATTCCTCTGTGTCACATGACTCAAACATACATAAGATCATCTCCATTGTTGTTTCCAAAACCAAACGATCCATTTTCATTTGCGTCAGCTCTTCCATTGTTTTCATGGCAGTCATAAGCGCATCACTTGTCATATGTTCTGTATTGATTCTTCCTTCTGAATCAACCAATCCTATTGCAAATAATTCTAAAAAGTATTTTCTCATAAATCTTGTCCTCCTATCGAAATGGCATTTCTTGTTCAAGTTCTTCTGGTATATCGAATGGAATCTTCCTCTTCTCTGCTGGTTGAAATCCGTCAGATTCTTCTTTTTTTGTTTTGGCTTCTGCAAACTCTACATTATCCATAATGACTTCGGTATAATAGGATGCAGTTCCAGTCTGTTCATCTTTGATCTGAGAGATTACCAACTCTCCGGAAAGAGCAATCTTAATTCCTTTTTCAAGATATTTCTCCACAAATTCTGCATTATTTCCATAAGCTGTGATCATCACTACAAATGCTTTGCTTGTGCGATTTCTTTTTACTACCAGTGGAAACCTAGATACTTTGGTTTGTCCCTTTTGCGTAGATGTCAGCTTAGTTTCTGGATCTCTGGCAAGTCTACCCATTAAAACAATCGTATTCATTCTTTTTGTCCTCCCTTTCTTCCTGCAACACCCTTCCCTGGTATTTCAAACAGGATAATAATCTGTGCATTTTCTGCACGAAAAAATGAGGAATGGATTCGAACCATTCCCCACTTGCTACAGGATTTCTCCTGTAATATAAATAAGAAAATCTAAGTATTCACATTTGGGCTTTGTCTGTACATATACATCTGATCGTTATCATTCCAGATAACCCGGCTGTAAAAATACAGTCACAGTCTCTGTTTCAGCAGAGGTCCTGTACCCTTCGGTGGTATCATTATTGCTTCGCTCTTCCCGTAGGAGTCTTCGCCTGCACGAGCCGGATTATCTCCGGTAAGCATGTTCCTCAAGATGTATCAGCTCCTTCAATTGTCAAGGTGCAATCGGAAGAACTGTCTGAACCTCTTTTACGTTTGTGATTTTTGGAAATCAGAGGATTTTCAATTTGCCTTCCATATACTCTGTATTGGGAGCGACAAAATCGGACATGATTTTAGAAATTTTTTGAAATTATTTTTTGAAGTGTAAAAAGATATAAAAAAAAGATGCCAGGATTTCTCCTGACACCATAGTGACTATGCCAACTTCGTGCCCACTGGGCACAAGGTTGATTGTATTATTCTTCATTTCCTAATGATATTGGTTCTTTCTTTGTTTTCTTGTTTTTAGATATCATCTTATGACCTGTGTAAATAGCCATAATCATACAAAGCAAAGAACTTGCCGCAAAATATTTATGGCTTGATTTTGAACCTTTATATCCGCTATAAAAAGTTCCTAGCATCGTTATCAATGCTCCGACAGACCAATATTCATGAGCTTTCATTCTAACATCTCCCTTTGTGTTAATTTTAATATGTACCGTTTGATGAAATATGCAAACAGGAATTTGGAACGTGCTTTATAAATTTTTTCCGATCCCCTCAAGTTCGTTCATGGAATCCTTGTTTTTTTCAAGTTTTTTTTCAAGTTCATCTCTGGCTGTTGCATAATATGATTTTTTGAAAAGCATATCCCATGAAAGATATTTTGCCATACAGTCAAACTGCTTATCAATCAGCTCATACTGGATACTGTCTACGGGAGAACCGCCTACAACAATCGTGCCAACTTTTTTATTTTTTAACTGCAATCCACGGCAGTAGCACTTATCAATGATAAGTTTCAATTGTGCTGACATTCCCCACCAATAAACTGGTGTAGCAAAAAGAATCATATCTGCGGCAGCAATTTTATCAATTGTAGGATTTGTATCATCCTTATCGACGCATCCCTTAGAGCATTGACAGACACCACATCCCTTGCATGGTGCAATGTTGAGTTTGTCAGGTTCAATGATTTCAATTTCATTCTTTTCTGATGCTCCTTTTATAAATGCATTGATTGCTGTCAGCGTGTTTCCTTTTCTGGCACTTCCATTAATGATTACAATTTTCATGCGTGTATCCTCCAACTTCCGATTTCATGATATCATTTCTAATACAGATTTTACCGTATTTTTCAGATTCAGTCCATCTTTTAATCCCAGTCGATAGAAAAATTCTTCTGTTTCTGCTCCACTGCTAAAAATTGCATTACAGTATTCCGTAATCACTTCTTCCTGTTCTTGGGATAACGTTTCCAGTAATTTCTGGTATTTCTTATCAATCTCACTTACTGGCTCTTTATCCTGCTTTAACTTCCATTCTGAATATGCTTTCCCCATATGCTCTGTAATTGTCAGATTCACAAATTCCTGCACTTCCTCGGATATGGTGCTCGCAGATTCCTGTTTATCTTTCTTTTTATCATTTGATTTTTCAAGTGTCGTGTCATCAATATAACGAATGATTTCTCGAATATTTGACTTCATCGACTGCAGATATCCTTTCATCAGCACAGCTACTTTTCTAGCATCCGATTTTTCGGTTTCTTTTTCCAGCATATAAAACTCTTCCAGTTCTTTCAGAATATCCATCCCTGCTTTCATCTGAAATTCCACCTCAAGCAAATCATCCATCACTTTATATAATTCTTCCATTGTTTATTTCTGCCTTTCCATATAGCGCCACTATATTTTCCACAATCATCCAAAAATAAATTCCTGTAATCCACATTTCACAACTTCAATTACTGCAACTATCCCCATACCGATATGTGGGAGTAGAACAAACACTACTGTCGTAATAATCGCTGATTTCATTGTCCAGTCCGTACTGATTCCAAACCCAATACTCAAAACTTCTGTCACAACAGAGATTCCGGCTATCAGATAGCAGAATCCAGCAGATAACCCAACCAGGAACACCAGCACAATATTCACCGCTGCAAGTACCAGCCAAACAGGAGCTGCAATAATTCGAAATGGCAGTTTTATCATAAATCTCAACATAATTCTTCCTCCTACTTTGTGCCCAGTGGACACAAGGTTATTTTAGCATATCTGCCAGATATGACTATCTCTTTTTAAACTTCGTGCCCAGTGGGCACAAAGTTCTTACCTGTCTGGAATATCCTTCCCCCAGTACATGTCATGTCGAACTTCAGCATCATAAAACTGATTGATTGTTGCAGGAGCGTTATACAATACCGTCAGCATATACTGCCGGATATTCTTCACTTTGCTTGTACTCCTGTCAAGACTGAAAAACACATACTGGATGTGTTCATACCCGACTTTGAGCAAACGGCTCTTGACCACTTGTGTAGGCACAGCTTCCCCATTGATCTGTTGATATGTCTTTGTCGAACATATTGCATCCAGCATCAGCTCTACCAGCTCTTCTACTCGTCCAGTTCCATAGCTCTGACAAAGGATCTCATATTCGATATTATCATGAATTAACTGTCGATACTCATTTCTCTCCTGTATCCTATCTCTCCCTTTCTCTTGTTCAGATAGATATTGATAAGATTCATTCTCACTAAATTCAGTATAATTATATTCAGTATTATTACAGTTTGTTTTTGAAACTTCTTGAAGTTTGTTTTCTAAACTTCTTGAAGTTTGTTTTTCAAACTCCTTGAAGTTTGTTTTTGAAACTTCTTGAAGTTTATTTTTCAAACTTCCTGAAGTTTGTTTTTCAAACTTCTGTGTATTTACGGGCTTTTCCGGCTCTTTTTTCGCATATTCTTCTATTTCTGTCTCTGTATTTTCTTTTCTCTCTGCTACATTTTCCGGTGTTTCTTCCGAATCAAAGATTGCTGGCTCATCTGGATATTCTGTCAGGCTGAAATTTTTCACGTAAATAACATTTGTTTTTCCAAGTCCGATTCGCCTCTTCTCAATCAATCCAATCCCTTTTTCCTGATCCAGCTCTTTTAGACAATTCACAGCCTTATTCCTGCCACAGTTAAGCATTTCCATAATCTCTTCCACCGAAAAGAAAATATATGCCCTGTCCTCTTCATCAAACCACCGGTTCTTGATGGACAGTGACATCCGGTCTAACATCAGTCCGTACAGCACCTTTGCTTCGCAGGAGAGATTTTTAAAATATTCACTTGTAAACAGCAGTTTGGGAATACGATAAAAACTGTACATATCGCATTCCATTCCTTGAAAATAATGGAATGTTGCTCTTATACTCATGACACATCCCTCCCTTCGTACTTATCAATGATTCTGATTGCTCCATTCCTCCAAAAGCTGACATATAACAGTCCGTATCTTCTGTTCATCATACTCTGGAGGAAAATACTTCTTAATTTCATCCTGTTTTAATGTTACCGTTGTTTTCTTTTTACGCTCTCCTATAACCAGGAGCCGCACAATCTCTTTTGTCAGCGTTTTTTCTTCTCGATGTTGCCTTATTTTTTTTGCCTGTTCCAGACTTGGATATTTTCCGGTACTCTCATGCACTTCCTCCACCATCTCCTGTTCTGGAACCGTAAGGTAGGAAAGCTCTACACCTACCTGCAATCCGATCACATCACGATCTACTGCGTTTAATAGGTCATTCATCAGATAAGTAAGCCGGATATAGCGATACACCTGCCTTGCACTGTCATTTGCGTTCTTTCCAATGTCTTTCGCACTGATACCGCCTGATGTTCCCTGATGATTCATTGCTTCCATCTTCATACGGTAAGCAAATGCCTTTTCACTTGGGAGTATATTAGGTCTCTGCAGATTGCTGTCTACCATCGCACGGACAGCTGTATCTTGATCCATATTTCTGATAATAACCGGAACCTCTTTAAGACCAGCAAGTTGTGCCGCATGTCTCCTTCTGTGACCGGCGATGATTTCATATTCACCATCACCCAGCGGTCGTACCAGTAATGCTGTAAGAATTCCCTCTTCTTTCACACTTTCCACCAGTTCCGCCATTGCCTCATCATCATTTACTTGAAATGGATGGTTCTCGAAAGAATGTAAATGCTCAAGTGAAACCTGCTGGATATCGTTCGTTTCTTCTCCTCCTCCAAGTAATTCATCATAAGATGTCAGTTTTATCTTCGATGCACTTCTACCTTTCATCCAAAAGCACCTCCTGTGTCATCTGCCAATATGCAGCCGCTACTTTTCCTTTTGGATCATGCTCAAATATGCTGATTCCTTCCGCACTGATTTCAGCTGCTCGTACTGAAAATGGAATACTCTGTGGAAAAATCTTAATCTGGTTTCCATATGTATCAAAAATCAGATCAGATATATCTCTTGCATAGTTCGTTCGGTTATCCACCATTGTGATCAATATACCTCCAATTTTCAGTTGTTTGTTAAGCTGTCTTCGCACCTTTCCTATCGTCCGTATCAGCTGTTCTAGACCCTTTACAGGAAGATAAGCCGCCTGGACAGGTATAATAACTGCATCGACACTGGCAAGTGCATTGATCGTCAGCATTCCAAGTGATGGCATACAGTCAATCAATATATAGTCGTATTCTTCTCTCATTCTTTCTATATATTGTTTTAAGACAAGTTCCCTGCTCATAATATTTACAAGTGAAACTTCCATTCCAGAGAGTTCGATGTTTGCCGGAATCAAATCAATTCCTTCCTGGTGATGTAAAATTCCCAGTGTATTTTCAAATAGTTCATCTTCTACAATCTTTGTCAGAATAGTAGCCAGTGTGATTGGTAATTCATCTGGGTTATGATACCCAAGACTTGCTGTCATACTTCCCTGCGGATCATTGTCAATCACAAGCACTTTCTTCCCTGCTTTTGCAAGTCCGACTGCCAGATTCACGCAACTTGTTGTCTTGCCAACCCCGCCTTTTTGTGAACACAATGCCAGCACTTTACAATCCTTCATTACTTTCTCTTCCATCCTTTTTATCCTCCCATAAATAACTTGAACCTTTCAGCATCCATAATGCTGCTTCCAAAAATGCAAGATACCGTTCTGTCATACTATCAAGAACCGGTTCTGAAATAACTGGTTTTTCAGACTTCAAATCTTTTGCCACATCCTCCAAAACCAAACTCATTTCCTTCATTTCTGACCGGATAATCTCAATTGTTTCTTTCTTTCCAACAACACATACATGATTGTAAATGCATGATCGGACGATATAATCCTGTTTTTTCATTCCGCTCACTTTCACTCGTTCTTCAATTGTTGCTTTTTCATAAGAATTCACCCGAAAAGAAATGGTCGTTGTGTTGTGTTTTCCATGTCTGTCACCAGCCATCGCTTATTCCTCCTCTTCCTCATGTTTCTTATCTAGCAAACCTGCTAATTTACTCTGTGTAGACGGATACAGATGTGAATAAGTGTTCAACGTGGTTTCCACCTTTTCATGTCCAAGGCGTTCTGCAATCTCCAATGGAGCCACCCCCATATCAACCAGCATACTGGCATGGGAATGGCGAATGAAATCCAAACGTTTGGATTTTTTGAGATATCCAAACTTAAATAAAATCCAAACCTTTTGCAGATGATGCAGGAAATGCAATAAATAGCAT
>SFQZ01000033.1 GCA_004562915.1 bacterium | reverse complement strand
ATTCGGAACTTCTGGTGGAACCACAAAAAACTTTTCAAGCAGCGTAAGACGCATCATATCTATAAATGTCCTTCCTGCAAACAGAAAATCCGTGTTCCAAGAGGAAAGGGCAAGATTGAAATTCGCTGTCCGAAATGTCAGACTACCTTTATTAAACGCAGCTGATATTCTTAATTTCAATACATAATTTAAGGGAGCATATCACATGCTCCCTTAATCTATATATTTTCGGCATCATTCTGTTGATATTTCGTTTTGTTTCTTTCTGAAATATCATTATATCACTACAGATTTTTTTGCTTCAACTCTTTTCCCCATTTTCGTATAGATATGTTATACTTATGCATAGCGTTGCCTTACACCATTGGTGTATTGCGCAAAAACACAAAAAAGGAGATTTTATATGAAAAAAGGAAATTGGAAAGCACTTCTTCCGATCGGAGTCTTCCTGATCATGTATCTAGGCCTGGGAATTCTTTTTGAATACGGGCTGCATATCACAATGGGCTTCTATAATATTCCCATAGTAGTCTGTTTTCTGGCTGCTCTTCTGGTCGCCTGCCTTCAGAATCCAAAACTGAGTTTTGATGAAAAGCTGAAGGTCATGGCAAAAGGAGTCGGGGATAAGGATATCATCACTATGATTCTTATTTTCATGACCGCCGGAATTTTTGTCGGTGTTGTCGGCAGAAGCAGTGCTGAAAGCGTTGCCTATTTTCTGCTTTCACTGATTCCCGCGCGCTATGCAGTTATTGTACTTTTTATAGTCAGCTGTTTTGTATCTCTTGCCATGGGAACCTCCGTCGGAACGATCACTTTAATCACACCGATTGCTCTCGCCGTAGCTGAAGGTTCCGGTTTTGCCGCACCACTCTGTATCGGTTCTGTCATGAGCGGTGCTATGTTCGGTGACAACCTATCTTTCATTTCCGATACCACGATCGCCGCCTGCAATGGACAGGGCTGTGAAATGAAAGACAAATTCCGTGCCAATTTTGCCATTGCCCTTCCTGCGGCGTTGATCACTCTGTTCGTGTTCTTTATCCGCACCTCAGGGCATGCAGGATCTACGAATTTTCATACCGATTACAACCTGATCCAGGTTATTCCTTATCTGCTCGTCCTGATTGGTGGAATCATCGGCATCAATGTATTTGTTGTCCTTTTGATTGGCATTGCATCCGGCTCCGTCATCATGCTCGCGACAGGCACCACAAAGGCCACAGAACTTCTGAGCCACATGGGAGACGGTGTTTCCAGCATGTATGAGACTACCATGGTCGCTATCCTCGTTGCCACCCTCTGTGCTCTGATTCACGAATACGGAGGATTCACCGCCCTTCTCGGTCTGGTCAAACGCATATTCAAAAGCAGGAAAAGCGGAAAGCTTGGCATGGGGCTTCTTGTTGGTGCAATGGACATTGCCACCGCAAATAATACCGTGGCAATCGTCATGGCTAACCCGATTGCGCGCGAAATGGCTGAAGATTATCAGATCTCTCCCCAAAATGCCGCTTCTATACTGGATACATTTTCCTGCGTCTTCCAGGGGATTATCCCATACGGTGCACAGATGCTTGTGGCAATCTCGGCAGCTGCAGGACTAGGATATGAGATTTCAGCATTTGACATTATGCCGAATCTTTATTACCCCTATCTTCTGCTGATCAGTTCCCTGGTGTTTATCTTTCTTGTTCCGGAACGGGATACAAATAGATAACGGATTGCACAAAATTTCAAAATAGGATTGCATTTTGTTTCAAAATCTGTTTATCTATTAAGTAGAATACATATTAATTTCAACTTAGCGAGGTGTAGAAAAATGAAACCTATCAAAGAAGGAAAAGTCCGTGAGATTTATGATAACGGCGATAGCCTGATTATGGTTGCAACAGACCGTATCAGTTGTTTTGATGTGATTTTGAACAACACAGTGACCAAGAAAGGAACTGTTCTGACTCAGATGTCCAAATTCTGGTTTGATCTGACTCAGGATATTCTTCCAAACCATATGATTTCTGTAGATGTAAAGGATATGCCGGAATACTTCCAGCAGCCACAGTTTGACGGTAACAGCATGATGTGCCGTAAACTGAACATGCTCCCGATTGAATGTATCGTGCGTGGATATATCACCGGAAGTGGCTGGGCAAGCTATCAGGAAAACGGAACCGTATGCGGAATCAAACTTCCGGAAGGTTTAAAAGAATCCGATAAACTTCCGGAACCTATTTACACACCATCTACCAAAGCCGAGATCGGTGACCATGATGAAAATATTTCTTATGAACAAAGTATTACTCATCTGGAAAAATATTTCCCGGGAAAAGGGGAAGAATATGCCGCAAAGCTTCGTGACAACACTATTGCACTTTATAAGAAATGTGCAGATTATGCACTAAACCGCGGAATCATCATTGCAGACACCAAGTTTGAATTCGGTCTGGATGAAGAAGGAAATCTGGTGATCGGTGATGAGATGCTGACTCCGGATAGCTCTCGTTTCTGGCCTGCTGAAGGATATGAACCAGGCCATAGTCAGCCCTCCTTCGACAAACAGTTTGCCCGCGACTGGCTGAAAGCGAATCCGGATAATGACTGGACTCTTCCGGATGAGATTGTTCAGAAAACAATCGATAAATATTTGCAGAGCTACGAAATGCTTACAGGCAAAACACTTTAATATATAAGAAACATTACGAGAATCTTCCCACTGTAACATAATATGGAAGATTCTCGTATTTTTACACCAATAAAAGGAGGTTCTTGAATCATGTCAGATACGCACATTTCCTCTCTCTATGAATACAGACAACATGGAACGCTGGAATTCCCTTATGTTGTCTATCATTTTCAAATTCCGGTTTCCCTGTATTCCTGCCCTATGCACTGGCACGATGAGATGGAATTGATGTTTGTTCAGAGCGGATGCTGTACCGTTACACTGAACAAAGTGCCTTTTACTGTCCACACAGGGGATATCGTGCCAATCCTTCCCGGGATGCTGCACGCCATTGAACAACTCCATGAAGAAACCTGTGAGTACTTCAGTATTTTATTTGATCTAAAGATGTTGGGACAAGATTCGCCTTCCGACTACTGTTACACTACATATATAAAGCCTTATCTGGACGAGCAGATTTCCCTTCCTTTCCGGATTCCTTCCAACCATCCACAACACGACCGGATTTCCGAGATACTGACTTCCCTTACACAGACTATCTCCGAGTCCTCCCATGGATACGAACTATTCGTGAAGTCTCAGCTTTACCGGATTTTCTGGCTGTTCGAATCACTGGAAGGGCGAACATTACATGCTCCTCCCGACCATTCACAGCTCACCCAGATTAAAAAGATAAAAGAACTACTTCTTTTTATCCACTCGAATTATGCGAGTCCCTTGTCTCTTAAGGGAGCCGCTGATTTCTGCGGCTACAGTGTCTCTTATTTTACAAAGTTCTTCAAGTCATTTACCGGAATGACCCTGGTTGAATACATGAACCATTATCGTCTGGAAAAAGCGTGCGAACTGCTTCTTACCACCGATTTAAGCGTGATTGAAATTTCTGAAAATACCGGTTTTGAAAATCACTCATATTTCATCCGGTTATTTCGCAGGCAATATCAGATGACACCTTTGAAATACCGCCGATCAAGTGCCAGAAAGGAGCAATTATGTCAGGAACCATCTCTCAGCAGGTAGACAATACTTTAAAAGAGCTCGGCTCTCATGGATCCTTTGAACTACCAGTAGAAACCTACACCGACAACTGCGAGATCTTCCGTTCTCTCTACCTGCACTGGCATGAAGAAATGGAATTTATCTTCATCGAATCCGGAAGCGGACTGGTACGGTTAAACCGAGAGGCACTCCGTGTCAGAGAAGGTGATCTGCTGATTGTGAACCGTGGGGTCCTGCATTCCATGAAAACGGATCCACGCCACATCCTCTACTATAAAAGCATTGTTTTTGATCTGAATTATCTTGCAGGAACCGCCGGGGACTTATGTCAAGAGCGTCTAATCGCTCCGCTGGCGGCAAATCAGGCGGAATTTGTTCATCGTATCACGCCGGATGTCTCCGGCTACGACCGCCTTATGGAGATTTTCGGTCAAATCCACTCTTGCCTTGACAAAAAGGAACCTTATTATTATGTACGTCTCAAGGCACTATTCTACGCATTTTTCTATGAAATGCTCGCAGGAAATTACATCATCACCTCAGACCACGCTGAGCAGAATAAGAGTCTTTCTTCTATAAAAAATGTGCTGGACTACATCAACTCACATTACAATGAACCGTTGAATGCCAAAGAACTGGCAGGGCTTTCCAACTACAGCGAATACTATTTCATGAAACTATTCCGCCAGTATACCGGAAAAACTCTGATTGAATATATCAATGACCTACGTCTGGAAAAATCAAAGACGCTTCTTCTGCATTCCGATGACTCCGTCACAGAAATCGCGCTGGAATGCGGATTTAACAACACAAGCTACTACATCAAGAAATTCCAGCAGGCAAACGGAATCTCTCCCCACAAATTTCGCAAGAACATGTCATAACAGAACAATTTTGTTGTATTTTTCACCTTTCAGGGCGTGCTATAGTCTATACATACACAGTAAACAGACATTTACCCCTGAAAGGAGATACAACAATGAAATCATTAGAAAATTTAATTTTTGACATGTTTGGAAAAGACTGTTCACAGTGTTCAGATGAAGAAATTTACCATGCATTATTAGTTTATACAAAAAAAGCACTTTCTGAGAAAGGCTATCAGGATGGCAAAAAGAAAATTTACTATATTTCTGCAGAATTTCTGATTGGAAAGCTGCTTTCCAATAACCTGATCAATCTCGGTATTTATGATGAGGTTGCAAAATTCCTTGAAGAAAATGGCAAATCTATTTCAAAAATCGAAGAAGTGGAACCGGAGCCATCTCTCGGAAACGGTGGCCTTGGACGACTGGCGGCATGCTTCCTTGACTCCATCGCCACACTTGGACTTCCGGGTGAAGGAATCGGTCTCAATTATCACCTTGGACTTTTCAAGCAGGTATTCGAGAACCACCTGCAGAAAGAAACTCCAAATCCATGGCTGACAGACGAAAGCTGGTTAACACCGACCGGCATTTCCTATATGGTTCCTTACCGCGGCTTTATGCTCAAATCATCTTTATATGACATTGATGTAGCCGGATATCAAAACAAATCCATCCGTCTGCGCCTCTTTGATATCGACATCGCAGAGGAAAGTATTGTCGACGATGGAATTACATTTGACAAAAATGATATTCTCCACAATCTGACCTTATTCCTCTATCCGGATGACAGCGACGATGCCGGAAGAAAACTGCGGATCTACCAGCAGTATTTTATGGTCAGCAACGCTGCACAGCTGATCCTCGATGAAGCAGTAAGTAAAGGATGTAACCTGCACGATCTTGCAGACTATGCTGTTGTCCAGATCAATGATACACATCCAAGTATGATCATTCCGGAATTCATCCGTCTCCTTACCGAAAGGGGAATTGAATTCGAGGAAGCCTGCGATATCGTGACACACATATGTGCTTACACCAACCACACGATTCTGGCCGAAGCACTGGAGAAATGGCCAATCAGCTATCTGGAAGAAGTTGTTCCTCACCTGATGCCGATCATCCGCCGCCTGGATGAACGTGTCAAGATGCAGTATCCGCAGGAAGCCGTTGCCATCATCGCCAAAAACAATCTGGTTCATATGGCACATATGGATATTCATTATGGATTCTCAATTAACGGTGTGGCTGCGCTTCATACGGAAATCCTGAAAAGCAGTGAATTAAAAGCTTTTTATGATATTTACCCGGAAAAATTCAATAATAAAACCAACGGAATCACTTTCCGTCGCTGGCTGCTTCACTGCAATCATGCACTGAGCGATTATATTTCCAGCCTGATCGGTACAGATTATAAGAAAGATGCCTCCGCTCTCGAGAACCTTCTGAAATACAAAGAAAACGAAGATGTTTTAAATACACTTCTTGAAATCAAAACAAATGCGAAGAAAGTATGCAAAGACTTTATTCTGGAAAATACCGGTGTCGAAATTAACGAAAACAGCATCTTCGACATTCAGATCAAACGTCTGCATGAGTACAAACGCCAGCAGCTGAATGCTCTGTACATCATTAATAAATATCTGGATATTAAGGCAGGCAACAAACCCGAACAGCCAATCACTTTCATTTTCGGCGCAAAGGCTGCTCCGGCTTATGTAATTGCAAAAGACATTATTCATCTTCTCCTCTGCCTGCAGGAGCTGATTGCAAACGATCCGGAAGTTGCTCCATACATAAAACTCGTTATGGTGGAAAACTACAATGTAACCGCTGCCGAAAAATTAATTCCGGCCTGCGATATTTCCGAACAGATCTCACTTGCATCAAAAGAAGCGAGCGGAACCGGAAATATGAAGTTCATGCTGAACGGTGCTGTCACACTCGGAACCATGGATGGTGCAAATGTAGAGATCAGCGATCTTGTAGGCCCTGAGAACATTTATATCTTCGGAGAATCAAGCGAGGCTGTGATTGAGCACTACGCAAAGAGTGACTACAATGCTTACGCAATCTACTCTTCTGACGAACGCATCAAGACATGTGTGGATTTCATCGTTGGAGACGAAATGAAAAAGATTGGAAATGAAGAAAACCTGACCAGACTTCACGATGAGCTGGTTCACAAAGACTGGTTCATGACCCTTCTTGATTTCAACGATTACACCGAAACCAAAGAACGCATGCTCGCCGATTACAGCGACAGAACTGCATGGGCCAAAATGATGTTGGTAAATATTGCGAAAGCCGGATTTTTCTCATCTGACAGAACAATTGAACAATATAACAAAGATATCTGGCATTTGAACTAAGAAATGCAAAGCAGCGCGGATCCTACTGAATGTGTTTTACACGGATCCGCGCTTGTTATTGTTCGTTTTAATAATCTGACAAATTCTCGTCAAATCACTGGCACAGGATCCCCGATTTTGATACAATACAATTATAATCGGGAGGTACTACTATGCTATTTTCGGATAAATTGAATTTTCTAATGAATCTCACACAGACTTCAAACAAAGAACTTGCGGCCGCCATTTCGGTGGATCGCTCTTTGATCAGCCTTCTTCGCACAGGAAAACGAGGAATGCCTCGAAACCGCGAGCACATTTCACGTATGGCTTATTTCTTTTCCAAACACTGTGTAGCTGACTTTCAGCGTCATGCGCTTTCTGAAATGCTGGAGCAGAGTATTCTGCGTTCTTCCATGCCCTCATCTGCGTTGGCTGAATATATCTTTAAATGGCTTTCCGATGATTACGATATTGTTGAAAATACACTGAGCAGGATATCTCACACTCCGGCTGTCCCTGAACCAAAACACAACATTTCAGCATCGAACCACATTTCGTCTTCTAATGATGAAACAGAATATTTTTATGGCAACAGCGGAAAAAGAGAAGCCATTCATCGATTACTCGGCCTCATGCAAACGCTTGAGCAACCTTCTACGATTCTGTTTGCTTATGACGACAATCTGGAATAGCTGTTCGAGGACTATTCCTTCACCCTTGAACTTCAGTCCAGCTTAATGGAAATTATCACCAGAGGCTTCACGATATGCCAGATCATGCCATCTATCAATTTTATGAATCGTTATGTCGAATCTCTGCGTTACTGGCTTCCGCTTTATGTAACAGGCCAGACGAAGGTATATTATTATCCCCGACTGCGCGATAATCTGTACCGTCATTCCATGATCGTTTTGCCCGGTCATTTTGCAATCTTCTCTACGTGTGTCGGGATGACAAGCAACCCAATCACACTACTTACCACCAATCCGTCTCTCGTTTACGCATACACCGGACAGTATAACGATTATCTGTCCCTCTGCCAGCCGGCACTGACTGTACACAACACTTCGGAAGAACTTATGGATTGTTTTGAGGATTTCTTTTCACAGCCGGGATCCATCGTCCAGAAAGTCTTTCCTATTTCAGCAACTACAATCCCGAGAGAGATTCTGGAACAGCTTCGAGATAAGACCGATCATGTATTATGGAAGACTGCTTATGAAAAGAATTTAAACGAACTATCCTCTTTTGAAGAGCATTTGAAGCATACCCCTTTTATCAACATATGCGAGCTGTCCGACCCGAAGGATATTCGTTCCGGGATGATTCCGATTGCAGCGCCTTACAAAACATACGACGGGCAGTCTATGTATACCCCGGAAACCTATGTGCTTCATTTAAAGAACATTCTTCGCTTGATGGATACCTATGAAAATTACTATTTCATTCCTTCTAAACCGGACACCAGACATGATTACAATCTCTTCGTCAAAAAAGAAGGAATGGCTCTTCTTGTCCGCAATACTGCTCCGACGCTGATCATAGAGCTGAAAAGACCGGAAATCGTAACCGCCTGCCGTGAACATCTTCTGCGTATGGCGGAACAATACTGCGACGGCATGCAGCGTACGAAAGCCCGCATGCAGATCAACGCCCTGATTCATGATCTTCAGGAATAAAGAAACGACCGGTTTTTGCCAAATTATAAGAAAAGGAAAAAACAGATTGACTCCCGGCATTCTCCGGTACTATAAGAGTTGTATTAAACAAAGGCGTTTTGCATAATTATGCAAAGCGCCTTTTCTATTAGGAATTACAAAGGAGGAGGAGAATTATGCAGGAAATGGATCTTTACAGGCACACCGATACGGTAAACGAACTGCTCGCCCGGTATGGTGTCAAGTTTGGTATTTATAAAAATAACGTATTCCATGAGCGAGAATTTCATCCAGCGTTACTGCTTTGACGCAGATGATATGAATTCCATTTATTCCAATCTGATGCGCGCGTACGACAATGGCATCACATTGCGCGAATCCATCGGAAGCGAAACACTTTCTTATATTCAGCTTGCAGTTTATGAGCTGAACAAGGCGCGCGTTTCACAGTCACCGCTTATCGAGCTTCAAAAAGTCATGGACAATATCCTCGCGTTCTGGGGTATTGAAGATGATCCGGCATTTTCGTAAAGCCACGCTCTCATGGCGGTTTTGTCCGGAAGGGAGACGAAATCGGTCAGATCGTCGATCCACTGCAGGGCATCCTGAACTTTATGTCCAAGCAGCACATCATTCGCTACAACGGAAAGAACGGATATCTCTCACAGGTCATCGAAAGCGAGGACTTTATACCGGTGCGGGCGGCGGATGCAGGTTTCTTTGAGTCTTTCGTAAAAGCCGGTGATGAAATCAAAAAAGGGCAAGTTCTTGCACGGATCCATGATCCATATCTTGGCACGGTGCGCAGCACACTTTGCGCTCCGGTGCATGGGACAGTCGCTTTTGTCCACGATGAGGCAATGACTTATGAACATACCGCTGTTCTTAAACTGATTCGGGAGGAACGTTAATCACCGCTTCTTGCACTTCCTTCTCTCTTCTGCTATAGTGATAGGAAGAAATGGAGGCACAAAAGATGAGTTATTCAATGTATGAACTGCTATGGTTTTTTATTCTGTATTCCCTGGCAGGATGGGCGCTTGGCACAGCCGCGGCTGCTGTAAGAGAGAAGAAGTTTGTCGATATCGGTTTTCTGTTCGGTCCCTACTGTCCGTCCTACGGTATCAGCGCCCTACTATTTGCGGTCTTTCTGTCGGAGCTGAAAAATAATCTGTTCTTCCTGTTTCTGGGAGGAACCGTCCTTTCTTTCTTCGTAACGATTGGAACCGGTTTTGTCTTAGAACGTATTTTCCATAGAAAATGGTGGGACTATTCCAGAAAGCGTTTCCAGTTCGGAGGCTACGTCACACTTCCTTACACAGTTCTCTGGGGACTGATCGCTGTATTCTGCGTTTCATTTGCCAATCCGCTTCTTACAGATCTGATGCATCTGATCCCAAGAAGCATCGGCGAACTGATCTTGATCATAGCCGGAATCATTCTCGGCATTGACCTGATCGGAACCATCAGCGGCATTCTGACCGTGCGCTCCCGTGTAAATAAAGCGTCTATTGTATACAGGATTTCTGAAGACCTCCAGAATGCAGCGGACACACTGGGAGAAGATCTGACCGGCTGGACACTGAAGCATCTGAAAAAAGCCTATCCGAATCTGGACGAAAAAGCTCTGCTGCAGGCGAAACTTGAGAAAGAACGTGAACTGGAAGCAGCCAAAGAGAAAGCCGGCGTATTTGCCGTTGGATGCTCGTTCTATAAACTGGTATGCCTGTTCTTTCTCGGGGCTTTCCTGGGGGATATCACCGAAACCATCTTCTGTCTGATCACTGCCGGGAAACTAATGAGCCGAAGCAGTGTGGTTTATGGCCCGTTCAGCATTGTCTGGGGACTCGGATGCGTGCTGCTTACAGCCATTTTATATCAGTACCGGACCCGCAGCGACAGCTATATTTTCGTATTCGGCACTATACTCGGCGGGGCCTACGAATACATCTGCAGTGTCTTCACTGAGATTGTTTTCGGCACGGTATTCTGGGACTACAGCCATATCCCGTTCAATCTGGGCGGCCGAATCAACCTGCTGTACTGCTTTTTCTGGGGTATCGCCGCCGTTGTGTGGCTGAAAATCCTCTACCCGCTGTTCTCAGGCTGGATTGAAAAGATTCCGAAGAAAATCGGCGTAACTTTGACTTGGGTGATGATTGTCTTTATGATTTTTGATATGATCATGTCCGGGCTTGCGATGGCGCGCTATTCCATCCGGCAGACCGAAGGTGTGAAAGCATCGACAGGGCTCGAATATTTTCTGGATGAACATTTCCCAGATGAGCGAATGGAACGGATTTATCCAAATGCAATTATTGTTGAATAGAATTAAGGCTGCCAAACGGCAGCCTTTTGCATGTATCATATTCGCTTATCCCTTCACAGACCCTCCCATCATCCCGGAAATCAGATATTTCCTGAACAGCATAGCTGTGAGCGCCGGCGGAATCAATGCGGTCATTCCGGCCGCGGCAATCAATCCATATTGAATAGAGTCTTTCGTCATAAATTCCGACACAACAATCGCCATCGGCTTTGTCTCCATGGATGAAGCCAGAATAAGCGGTATCTGAAACTGACTCCATGTATTCAAAAACATAATCAATGTCACGGAAAGAATAATCGGGCGGGAAAGAGGTAAGATGATCCGGGAAAATGCCGCTCCTCTTCCACATCCATCTATCATAGCTGCCTCTTCCAGCTCTTTTGGAATCGTCGCAAAATAGTTGGATATCAGCCATGAAGCCATCGGCAGATAGGAACTGACATACACCATGCTGAGCCAGAAAATATGATCCAGCATTTTTCCTGCTGCAAACATACGATAAAGGGGAATGATCGTTGCCATTACCGGAATCACCATCGTGATCAGGAAAAGATTCTTGATCACCTTTCTCCCCTTGAACTCCATCCTGCTTAAAGCATAGGCACTCATCATTGCAATCGGGATTCCAATAACGAGTGTAATACCTACTGCCCTCATCGAATTATACATTCCTTTAAAAAACGCATTCCCTCTTCGACTTCCTGAAAACAATTCTACATAATTAGCAAATGTAATACTCTCCGGCAGCATTTTAGAAGTCGGAGCAAAAATCGCATAATCCGGTGTAACAGATATCATGAATGTCCAGACGAATGGGCCGACTGTAAATATCAGAAACAGAATCGTTGCCAGAAAGTACCCTGCTCTTTTTACATATTTCACTAGTATTCCACCTCCTTATTCAGGCTGCGCAAGTAGAATACTCCAAGAATCAACGCAAAAAACATGACGATATAGGTCATGGCACTTCCTTTTCCAAAATTCAGGAACGTAAATGTCGTAAGATAGCTCTCCATCAATATATTTTTTCCCAGATCGCTATATCCTGAAAGTGCAACAATTTCATCAAATACATTGATCGCTGTTACGGATGTCGATGTGATACCCACCGCAATAAACGGTCTCATGAGAGGCATAGTAATATATCTGAAAATCATTCCCAGTGTTCCGCCGTCCATCTTAGCCGCCTCATAAAAGTCCACCGGAATCGACTGTCTTCCCGCCAGACAAACCAAGGCCATAAAAGGAATGCTCCTCCAGACCACCACAATGGAAATCACCAGCAGAAGCGTCCATCTCGATCCAAGAAATTCGATTGGTTTACTAGTGGTCCCAAGGCCTATCAAAAGTTTATTCAAGAATCCATATCCGGAGAAAAATACAAACTTCCACAATACTCCATTTACATACGGCGGCAACGCCCATGGCAATATAGACAATGATAGCAAAATGCCTGACCATTTCACATCTACATTCAAAAATGATGCCACAAGATATCCGATCAAAGTAGTAAAGACCACAACAAAGACCAGAATAAATATCGTATTCTGCATACTGTACCAGAATGAGTCCGACTGAATTATATCAAGATAATTCTTGATTCCCACAAAATGGATATCTCCCGGGGCCGTCAGTTTCCATTTCTTTAAACTATATGAAAATGTCGCAATAATCGGATAAAATACTAATACACCCATGATGAGAATCATGGGTGTTAGTAAAAGATAAGGTAATATCTTTTTTTTCATTATTTATTTCCTAACTATTCGTTAATTAACTTTTCCAGCGCTGTTTCCATTTCATTGAAAGCTTCTTCTGCTGTAAGTTCGCCGAGTGCCATTTTGTTGATTGCATTATACATTGCACTGCTCATTTCTGCATAGTAAGAAGGTACACCGTTCGGGAACGGAGAAGCGATCAACTGTGCCTGTTCCAGCATTGCTCCCGCATTCTGAATCGTTCCGTCATTGATCAGTTCTTCCAAAACCGAATTACGTGTTGGAATTGCACTATTTGTTTCATTTAACTGCTTCTGCATATCAGCAGAGGTATACCATTCCACAAATTTCTTTGCAGCTTCTTTGTGTTCTGAAGTTTTTGTTACACCAATAGCCTCCGGCAATGCCATTGTCTGCGTTGCTTTTGCATCTTTTCCCGGGACAAGAATCGGCGCGATCTCACCGACAACGCTGCACTCTTCTTCATTATTTGTTCTGGATACAAAAGAAGTCGGTCCGGTCAGAAAGCTTGCGCTTCCGGAGCAAATACGTTTGTAAGCATCCATTCCTGAAGATGTCTTGTCTTCCGGTGCAACCAGTTCTTCCTTTACAAGCGTTTCCATATACTTAAGAGCTTCCATTACGGATTCTTCGTTGAAGGTTCCGTCTTCGTTCCATACAACGCCGTTCATGGTATAGGCAAGCCACATCAGGCATGTTGATGTCTTTTCTTCCGCATTTAAAGCGATTGCAAACGGATACTCTGCCGTTCCGGTAGATTTCAAAGTTCTGCAGGCTTCCAATACTTCATCCCATGTCTGCGGCTCCTCAGTGATACCGGCCTCTTCAAACTGTTTCGTGTTGTAGTATGAAAGACGATAGTCATTTGCATATGGTATCGCCAGGACTTGTCCGTCTTTTGTAAATGTCTCAAGAGTAGGCATGTCTGCTTTGTCCGCATCTGATACTTCCAATGGTTCCAGCCAGTCTGCCGCATAGAACTCTCCTACCCAGGACCAATCAACCTCTACTACATCCGCTGCGCATTGTCCTGCTGATGATGCAGTCGCCAGTTTTTCGCGGATATCATCCCATCCCACTTCAGAAATCTCAACTTCAATTCCGGTTTCCTCTGTGAAAGCCGCAAGCTGATCGTCCGTCGGGATTGCCCAATCCGGTGCCATAAAGGTAATCGTTTCTTTGGCTGTTCCTTCCTCTTCTTTTTGTTCACTGTCACCACTTCCGCTCTTTCCGCCACATCCGGTAAGCATGACACCAATCATCGAAGTGATCAACAGTATGCTCATTAGTCTTTTTTTCATAATTTCATCCTCCCATAGACTATCTCTTTTATATATACTATCAATACATTTACCGTATATCAAATAGATAAAATCTATATACCAATTATTTATAGATTTTATCTATTCATAATTCCCATCAGAATGAGCAAAATACCAAAAGGGAGCCTTCATTAAGAAAGCCCCCTTCTATGTATAAGTCTTTGTAAAATATGCTTAAATATTCAGCAGATCACTATATTCCTTCAATGCACCATCTGTATCATGTGCCAGAACTCTCTTCGCCAGCACTTTACCAAGCTGTACGCCTTCCTGGTCGAAGCTGTTCACATTCCATACGAATCCCTGGAACATGATCTTATTTTCGAAGTGTGCCAGAAGTGCGCCCAACGCCTTCGGGTCAAGCTGATCACCGATGATAATGCTTGACGGACGGCCGCCTTCAAAGTTCTTATTACGGTTCTCATCTGCTTTTCCACATGCAAATGCAACGATCTGAGCCACTACGTTAGCGCAGAGCTTCTGCTGGCTTGTGCTGTCCTGGATCACAACATCTGTACCGATCTGGCTGTTCTTAAATCCCACGAACTGAAGCGGTACAATATCAGTTCCCTGATGAAGGAGCTGATAGAAAGAATGCTGTCCGTTCGTTCCCGGTTCGCCGAAGATCACCGGACCGGTCGGATAGTTTACAGGTTCTCCAAAACGGTTTACGGATTTACCGTTGGATTCCATATCAAGCTGCTGCAGATGTGCCGGGAAACGGCTCAGTGCCTGAGAGTATGGAAGGACAGTTGTTGCCGGATATCCAAGAACATTACGCTCATAAACACCAATAAGTGCATCCAGCATTTCCGGATTCTTCAATACATCTTCATTCATAGAAAGCTTGTCTTCTTCTGCCGCGCCTTCCAGGAACTCTGCAAATACTTCCGGTCCAAATGCCAAAGATAATACAGCGCCACCAACTGCGGATGTAGAAGAAAAACGTCCGCCGATATAGTCATCCATAAAGAATGCTGCGAGGTAATCATCACTCTTTGCAAGCGGAGATGTTTCACTGGTAACAGCAATCATATGCTTTGAAGCATCCAGTCCTGCATTTTTCAGAGCATCCTTCACAAAGGATTCATTTGTCAGAGTTTCAAGAGTTGTACCTGACTTAGAAACCAGTACGAAAATAGAATGTGCAACATCAATAGAATTCAGAACTGCTGCCGCGTCGTCCGGGTCTACGTTGCTGATGAATTTCGCTTCCATCTTGAACTTGCCGTTCTTCTTTGCCCAGTTCTCAAGTGCCAGATACATCGCACGCGGACCAAGGTCACTTCCGCCGATACCAATCTGTACAACCGTTGTAAATTTTTCTCCTGCTGCGTTCGTAATCTCTCCCGCATGTACTTTATTTGCAAAATCAGCAATCTTATCCTGCTGCTCTACATAAAATGCACGTTTGTCAACGCCGTCTGCCACTACCGGATCACCCAACTGTCCGCGTGTCAACTGATGAAGCACAAGACGTTTTTCCCCTGTATTGATCACTTCACCATTATAAAGAGCTTTGAATTTCTCCGTAAGCTGTGCCTCCTTGGCCAGTTTAGCAAGAGCGTTTAATACATCATCATCTACCTGCTTCGCCGCATAATTATAAGTAAGCCCTGCAGCCATCGGTATACTATAATTTCTTACACGTTCTGCACCATTTTCACCACTCATCACTTCCGCCAGATTCACACGATCCACATTTTCCAATTCCTGATAGGAAGCAAGGGTATCTAAGTTCTTCCAGGTAACCATAATAGTTTCCTCCTTAATAAAGATATTGACTTATAAATTCTCATGAACTCTTATAATTATACTATTAATAGGCTCTGAATTCAAGACTGCGGGCCGCAAGTTTCTTAACAGGTACAAGATGCATATATTATTCCCCCTTATACTGTCTTCTTTAACGAAATCAATAATAAAACAATTCCCACTCCGGTCAAAATATGCCCAATTCCAGCAATCCCTGAAATGGAGGCGCTAAGCGCAGATGAAAGTGACAAACCGAGTACCTGTGTCACACCGCGCACCAACATCATGACCGCTGTGAGCGGAACTCCGATATTATAAATCCACATAAATACCCGGAAACTTTTCACTTTCTGCAGCTCCTGCCATAGCAGCAATCGCGTATCCCAGTGAAAAATCCAAATATTTTTTCATTAATTCTCGCTTCCTTTCATCGCTTTGTAACCAATCAGAACAACCCAGACATAGGCGCATGTCTTCGGAATCATCAGCATCCCTACAGGCGGCACTGTATCCGCAAACAGCACAACCGGAATATAACAAGCGAAACTAAAGATCACAGCAAGATACAAAAACCGGAACGCTTCATCCTTCGTCTTCTCTGCACTTTGACAGAACAAAATCACAATTAATATACCAAGAATGGTAAACGGAATATTCCGGTAAATCCCCCAGGACAGTGGTGCCTCGGCACTGGTCCATTCATTTTGCGGCATGAGACACAACACAATTCTGCCGAGCGCTGTCGTATAATTTTCCAGCCCCGTCGTGCAAAGTGCAATCGCTCTCGGTACGAGGTGAAACGCATCGCCACACCCCAGAATGACCGCCATCTGGCGGGAATTATGTTACCGGTAAAGAACTCTGCTTATGATCTCAACAAGTGTGTCACAGTTTCCGTTTCCTTGTATAAGAAAAAGCAATATATTGTCGAGCACAAATCCAACAAACGTCTCCTCAGTAAATGACTCCGAAAATGCGCCTTTGGCAACTGCCTGATCCGCGTGCAGTACATTCAAAAGTCCCGCTTTCATATGCGTGAAATAACGCTGCATAGTGCGTTTTGCTTTCCCTTTTTCCGAATTCGCAAGGCTGATTGAATGGGTGGCAAAAAAATCCGGGTATTCCCCGACTCCCTTCTGTACGCATTCAAACAAATACCTAACATATCCGGAAAACGAAAAATCGCTTCCTTCGATGTGATGCTCGTATTCATTCCACTTACCTCCAACATGAACAATGTTCATAATGCCACTATTTTGCTTCCATGTCTATAAACGCGGGCTCGATTCACAACAAATTTACTTACAAAGTAACTGCGAATGAAATTTCAAGTACATCATGATTGCAAATACTTCCAGCCCGATCATCAGAACAATCATCGCATTGCCTACCGCATCCGGAATATTCGGTATAAACAGGAGAACCAGAATGCAAACGTCCACCACTGCAGTACACACTTTTCCGTACCACTGTGCACCATTTAACGTTTTTTTCACCTTCAGCAAATAAATCCCCATGACCGCCATATAGATTTCTTTGACCAAAAACACAATAAAAAACACTTTCATCCATGGATGTCTGAGCGCAACCGCAAGGGCAAGTGTTCCCTGAACCAATTTGTCCGCCACTGGATCCAAAATTTTTCCAAAATTTGTAATCATGTTAAATCTTCTCGCGATAAAGCCATCCAGAGCATCTGACAAAAAGATCAGTCCCAGAATCACAAACGTTATAGTAAATTCTTCCCTTGTTTTAGCCCGGTAATAGCGTATCAAAAACACCGGCAGCATCAGTATACGAAAATATCCGAGCATATTTGGTATTGAAAATAGTTCTTTTTTCCTTTCTTTCATCATCGTATCCTCCTAGTGACTAGTACACCGAAAAATAAGTTTCTGATACATTGACGCAGGATGATTGTTTCATATGCAAGGCGGAAGAATGAGGCGTAGCGGTGGCTACGTCGATTGACGACAACGCTGCAGATGAAAAATCAGACAAGTCAAGGTGTCAGTTACTTATTATTCGGTGTACTAGGGGGACGGGTTCCCTGGTCACTCTAATTTTGTATCTATAATGTTGTTAAAAACATTATAGATGTTTTGTGTGTTTAGAAATATGTTCATGTTATGAGCTAATGAGTTTCACTTATATTATAGCATTTAGGCGAAAAAAGTAAATATGAAGGAAAGTCCAGGTCAGGGTTGTTTCACGAAGTATTTTAAAACTACTAAGACCTCCACATTTTTTGGCAAGAAACACTTTTCCCTCTTATATATTTTTCCTTAATTTCTCTGTCATCCGCTAAATAAATCAGCCGTTCCAGCCTTTTTCCCACATCTAGTTTCTGCGGATGCTCCAGGCGGCTGTCATCCAGGACAACCGCATCAAATTCATATCCCGGTTCAAAACTTCCTACTCTTCCAAAGAATGCTCCGCCTCCTTTTGTGGCCATATAGAATACTTCATCAATTGTGAGTGGTTTTAAGGAAGAATCCAGCATTCTCCATCTGAGCTTGGAGACCTGAATTGCCTGTGTCATGGCATAAAAAATATTTTCTGATGAACCGGCAGCCACGTCACTCCCCAGCCCAACATGAATTCCTTCCTCCAGGAAACGACGCACAGGTGCTGCTCCCGATGCCAGATTTGCGTTAGATTCCGGACAATGAGCGACAAAAACGCCCCGCTCTTTTATCATTTTTATTTCTTTCTCATTACTATAAACACAATGCGCCATTATTGTAGGACATTCTCCACCAAACAAATCGAATCTGGCATATGCATCTGCATATACTTCTGCCCAGGGACATAATTCTTTCACCCATTCTCCTTCACTTGGATTTTCCGAAAGATGAGACTGTACTGGAAGCCTATAAAGCTTTTGTATCTTATTCAGTTCATTCATAAGCTCATCTGTACAGCTTGGAGTAAAGCGTGGCGTAAGAATCGGAAGTGTATTTTGATATTTCCGGTTCTCCACTTGCATCAGCCATTTTACAGTTTCTTCCGCCGATACCCTGTAAGACTCCTCACTCAGATAATCCGGTGCATTCCTATCCATATTTACTTTACCCACCATAGTTACTAATCCACTTTCTTCCAACCGATCCATCAAAAGCATCGTTGCATCACGATGAACCGTCGCAAACACACACGCCCTTGTCGTTGCACTCTTTTTAAGATTATCGGTAAAAATTCTGTAAGCTTTATCTGCATATTCTAAGTCCTTAAATTTGGCTTCTTCCGGGAACGTATTTGTTTCCAGCCAATCCAAAAGTTCCAAGTCCATTCCAAGGCCACGGAATGAATACTGGGGTGCATGGATATGCAGATCCGTCAGCCCTGGAATAATGATGTGATCTCCATAGTCAATAACCGGCAGATTCTCATATGCATCCGGGATTTCTTTGAATACACCTTCGCTTCTACCTTCCACACAAATTACATATTGATTTTCTGCCACTTCAATATTATCACTCTTCCGGCTGTAGCAAATATTCCCTTTAAGAATAAAATCGGTTCCCATTTTATTTCTCCTCTCTCTGAACGTAGAAATTCCCACTGCTTTGATATAAAAGCAGCGGGAACTTATAGTCAACTATTATGGTAGTTTGTAGAAACGTTCAACCAATCTTGAACATATATAAGTTTTTTTGTTTTTATTTTACCATTTTTTCTTTATCATTTCAATAGGGGACGTTTCTTTTACCACGATGCTGGGGGCAAAAGAAACGTCCCCTAAGTCGACAAACCGCCCAATTTATTATATAATATACACACAACACTAATTATATTAACGGTGGTATACATATGGAAAAAACAAAGATTACAAACAAATTAAAACTGATTCTGTTTTGCGCCATCCTTGGTTCAGTCTCAGGTGCAGTTCTATGGCTCTTTCTGAGATTAGTTCACTTCGGAACGGAGTTTTTATGGAGCAAACTTCCGTCTGCTGTGGGAAGCCCTATCTGGTATCCTATTGTAGCCTGTACTGTGGGCGGTGCCATCATCGGCATATTTCGGAAATGCTTCGGTGACTATCCGCAATCGATGGTAACTGTCATCGGTACAGTAAAGAAAACCGGCACCTATCCTTATCGCAAAATTATAATCCTTCTGATTGCCGCAGCTCTTCCGCTTATTTTCGGAAGCAGTGTTGGTCCGGAAGCCGGAATGGTAGGTGTAATGGTAGCTCTGGGATGCTGGGTAAATGAAAATGTTAAATTTGCGAAAGACAATGCGGATTTTTACTCCAAAGTCAGCGTGGCGGTTTCACTGTCTGCCCTCTTTTATTCCCCACTTTTCGGCTTCTTCTCCGCTGTAGAAAATGAGGATGTCTCCCAGACGGAAGAGAAAGAAAATATAGACTCTAATTCAAAGCTTCTGGTTTATGGGGTTTCCATTGCCTCTTCGCTTGGGATTCTGACCTTACTCAACCAGCTTTTCGGCAAAGTTTCCGAAGGTTTTCCTAGTTTTGAAAATGCCCAGCCCGACAAATGGGACATAGCAATGCTGCTCGTATATCTGATTTGCGGAATATTGCTTGGCCTTTTCTTCGAGAAATCAGAAATGTGGTTCGAAAAACTTGCCGAAAAAACTCCTCCGATCTTAAGTGAGCTTCTGGCCGGACTGGTTCTTGGCTGCGTAGTTGCTTATCTTCCGGTTATTCAATTTTCCGGGGAAAGTCAGATGGCAGTGCTTATGAACGATTACGCCAAATATGCACCTTTAGCAATGATTGGAATTGCTTTTTTGAAAATATTGATAACAAATATGTGCATCCAGATGGGCCTCAAAGGAGGGCATTTCTTTCCGGTGATTTTCTCGGCTGTCTGCCTGGGATACGGGATCTCCCTTTTTGTATTTCCACTAAGTGCTGCCCACGCAACCTTTGCAGCTGCAATAACCACGGCAGCCGCTCTAAGCGTATCCATGAGAAAGCCTCTGGCAGTTACATGCCTTCTGTTTCTTTGCTTTCCCGTCAAGATGGGATTATGGATATTCCTTGCCGCTGTTCTGGCAGGCCAGATGGCAAAAAATAAATTATAGCTTCTAACGGGGTGCTCGCTTGATTGGCACCCCGCATCAACACACATACAGCTGCAATCTCTGCTAAAGAGTATTTCTTCTCATCTGATAAAGCTTCATAGCCAGTTCAACCTCTGTATGTAAAGTAACATCTTTCAAATCCATATCCAGTATTTCGCAAATTTTCTGAAATCTATACTTTGCGGAATTGTAATGAATAAACAATTTCTGTGATGCTTCTTTGATATTCCATCCACATTCTATAATCATGTCGAGAGTTTTCAGCAAATCCGCATGGTTTTTTGTATCATACAATTCCAGGGGCTCCATATATTTCTTGCAGAACACAACCGTTTCACTCTGATCGGAAATCGAAAAAAGCAACCTGTAAATCCCCATTTCATCATAAAACATGATGCAATCAAATTTTTCCATTTGATAGCCTAATTCCACTACCCGCTTCGCTTGCTCATAGCTTTTGTGAATATTAATGATTCTGTCAACATATTCCCCGACCGCCATTGTAATCGTGAACGGCACCACATTTGAAAGATACTTCTGTATCTGATGAAATGCTTCTTTCAATTTTCCTTTAACAGACGGAGTATAATCATCAGAAATTAAAAATGCAACCGTATCACTCTGCTTATAATATTTTGAATTAGGAAAAAACTGCTGCATATATTGAATGGACGCACGAAATATACAGTCTGTATAATTCTGTAATTTTGAATTCTCCTCCGGATCCAATTTCGTCAAATAATTCTTTTTGATATTATTGATGTCTACAAGAACCACAAAACCTCCTTCTTTAAAATCCCATCCATACAGCTGAGCTCTTGTCCGAATTTCTTCTATCGTTTTAACATTATTGAAAAAAAGATCCTCCACAAACGAAGTTTTGTATTTTTCTTCAATCATTGTATTGCTGATTCTCATCTGCATCCTCAGAATGATAACAATGCTTGCATATTCGATAGCAGTTTTATAGATATTTATTTCCCAATCATTTTTCCCTGCCATTTTATTTCTTTCTGTGAGATCTACAAGATACCCATATTGTCTTTTTTTATCTTCCACAACAAAATATTCATATTCATCTGTATAATCCGAAATATTCTCACAATAATCTTTATACTTTTCATTTTCATCGGAAAAATAGTTTTTTTCAAACACCTTATCTATAAATAGCACAGGAGATTTAATCAAATCACTCAATGTATATAGAATCTCAGGTATACTGCTTCCTTTAATTGCCAATTCTATAAAACTTTTATGAATATGGCTGGATTCCTCCAATTCTGACGCCTGCACAGATATAATATTAGAAAGTACCGGGTTAATAATATCACAAAAGGCAAATTCTCCCGGACACGATATAAGCGGAAAATGTTCCTTATTAGCCAGTCCTATTGCTTCCTCCGGAATTTCTTTCAGATAACGATCTAATTTCACAACTAATGCACTGATTCCCTTATGAATTACTTCCTTTGTAAATTCAATAAATGTTTCCTCTTTATCACTTACCGCATATGCTGTAGTGATCACAACTTCATTTCCCCGAAGCCAGTTCAATCCGTCCGGAGTATCTATAACAGTAACTGATGATATTTTTCTGTCTAATCCTGATTCTCCTGCAATCACTTTCAAATTATTCTTCAATGAGGGAACCTGCAGCAACTCATATACTGTCATCCTATTCTCCTTTCTTCTGAAGTCTAAGGTTTTCTGGTATCTAACATTGATAGTATAATATTTTATTACAAAAACGTCTTTGTATCTTATGTATAAATAAGCATATATTATTTTGTATGTCAAACACAATTTTTGTTATTTCAATTCTGTTTTTTATTTCTTTTTTTGTACTTCAAACACATGTTTTTTTCATTTACAGAATGCTATACTTCTTAACATAACAAGTGTTAACACGAAAACAATCAAATGATTATAAGGAGTGAGATTATGGATTATGTAAAAATTTCAAATTCAGGCGTTCTTTGGCTGTTGTGTGGTGTTACGGTAATCATTTCTTTTGTTCAGGCACTTTTATATATGCGCATGGCAAAAAAAACTGCAGTAAAAGCAAATATTTCTAACGAAATTCCCAAAACCGCTTTTCGTGTCGGATTAATATCCGCTATCGGACCGGCTCTTGGTGTTTTCATTGTTATGGTCGGTTTAATGTCTTCGATCGGAGGTCCACTGGCATGGCTTAGGCTCTCCATCATCGGCGCAGCTCCCACTGAACTAACAGCAGCAACGCTCGGTGCGGAAGCTTGCGGTGTGGAGCTTGGCGGCGCAGGATTTACGTTAACTGTAATGGCTGTCAGTTGGTTTACAATGACATTAAATGGTGCCGGATGGCTCGTATCTACAGGCGTGATCACACCTGCTCTCGAAAAAGTCCGAAACAAAATAAGCGGCGGTGACGGAAAATGGCTGATTATTCTAAGTGGTGCCTGTTCTCTTGGTATCTTCGGTTATTTAAATGTAAATGAAATTTCCAAAGGATTTGGAAATACAGCTGCCGTATTAGGCGGAATTTTCAGTATGATGTTCCTTTCAAAATTTGTAGTACCAAAATTTCCAAAACTGCGTGAATATACTTTAGGTATTACCATGATAATCGGAATGGCCTGTGCAATTATTTTTGATTTGGCTGTCGGTTTATAGTGAGTTTACAGGAGGTAATAGAATATGGACAATAATCAACTTTTAAAAGAATGGAAACGAAATAGTATTCGAATCGGAAGCCCTACCAATCTTCTAGCAGCCATCACTTCATTCATCCCGGTTATCTGGCTCTGCACGAAATATAATTGCTGGCCAGATCCAAAACTGATTTTTTCTGCATGGGGAATGGTTGCCCTGTCTTTCGGTGCTTTCTATATAGTGGAGCCGGTTTCCTATTATGCTTCACTGGGTCTGACTGGTACATATCTAAGTTTCCTTTCAGGAAACATAGGAAACATGCGTGTTCCCTGCGCCACAATGGCTCTGGAAACAACAGGAAGTAAACCCGGAACCCTTCAGGCTGAAGTTGCATCTACCATGGCAATCTGCGGTTCCATCGTAACAAACCTGATTGCCACAACCAGTGCTGTATTAGTTGGTTCAGCTGTTGTATCTGTCCTTCCTGAATTTATTACAGCAGCCCTTACCAAATATGCTGCTGCCGCCATTTTCGGAGGAACATTCGGAACATATGCAGCCAAATACCCTAAAATAGCTGTATTTGGCATTGGACTTCCATTACTTTTAAAATTCACAATTGCTCCACCGACATGGATGCTTATCATCGTATCTGTATTCGGCAGCCTCGGATTTGGTAGATTTTTATATGTAAAAGAAAACAAAAGCACTGCATCAAAGAATGCATAAAAGAATAATAGGAGATGTTAAAATGAGCATGTGGGAAGAATGTAAAGAACTTCAAAATGACCTTGTAAAAATGAGAAGAGACCTTCATCAGATTCCGGAACTTGGCAAGATTCTTCCAAGGACCCAGGAATACATACTAAATGAATTAGAAAAGCTTGGAATTCCTTATAAATGTTCAAAAACAGATAGCAGCATTATTGCTGATATCGTAGGGGGAACTCCCGGCAAAACGATTGCGCTTCGAGCTGATATGGATGCGCTCCCGATCAAGGAGCTGAATGCTGTAGATTACGTTTCTAAAAATGAAGGGTGTATGCATGCCTGTGGACATGATACACATATGACTATGCTTCTTGGCGCTGCAAAAGTATTAAGTCAACATAAAAATGAATTAAAGGGTACTGTGCGTCTTCTGTTTCAGACCGCTGAAGAATTGTCCAAAGGGGCACAGATCATGATAGCTGACGGCGCTATGGCAGGTGTCGATGCTGTATTCGGGCAGCATATCGGAACAATTCTCAACAAAGACATCCCTGCCGGCAAATTCATCCTCACCCCAGGCTGTTGTATGGCTTCATTTGATCGATTCGTTATCAAAGTAGAGGGACATGGGTGTCATGGCTCTTCTCCCGAAAAAGGTATTGATCCTATTAATATCGCTTCACATATTGTCATTTCTCTTCAAGAAGTAATTGCAAGAGAAATTGCCGCCACCAAACCGGCTGTTCTCACAATAGGTTCAATCCATGGTGGTAATGCATACAATGCGATTCCGGACACAGTTATGATTGAGGGTACCATACGTGCTCTTGAGGAACCTATAAGACGTAAATTAGCTCAGAGAATTGAAGAAATTGCAAATGGTGTCGCCTCTACCTTTGGCGGAACCATTGAATTTGAAATGGATTGGGGTGCGCCTCCGGTCATCAACAACGATGCTATGGCCCACCTCGCGATCGATGCGATTATGAAAGTAGCCGGCTCTGAAAATGTGATTACACAAGTACCTGCTCCAAACATGGGCGGTGAAGATTTTGCTTACTTTTTAAATGAAGTTCCGGGGGCATTTTTCTTTTTAAGTTCTTCTAATAAAGAAAAACATACGGATGTCGCACACCATAATCCGTTATTTAATATAGACGAAGATGTTTTATATCTTGGATCTGCTGCATTTGTTTCAATAGTAGAAGAGTTTTTGAAATAAACAAAGGGGGCCGTGCCCCCTTTTGTTCACTCTATTCTTTTTTTTCTAAACTTCTCCTGACCTCACACAGGAGTCCGGTTCCTGACAGTAGCAATATCATGATCCAGAATACTGCCTGACTCTGATCTCCTGTTTCCACCTTTGTTTCACTGCCATCCGGTGGCTGATCCTCATCTTTTGCATCATTCTCCGGAACATCTTCCGAAGCTGCTATCACATAGGCTTTGACTTTTGTGCTCCCGGCATAGTCCGCATCTTTCGCCTCCTCAGCCAGAGCTGTCTTGGAAAAACCCAGGAAGCAGATACAGCTAAGAAGAGCCAGGACCATAACTCTTCGTATCAAATTTCTCTTTGTAGAGATATGTTCTTTTCTACTGTGCATTCACGTTTACAATTCTTGTATAGAAGTTCAAAGTTCCGGAATATGCGCCACCCCAAACATCCAGATCTTTGCCATATAACTGGTTGCAGTTTAATCTCAACTGATTCGTGTGCTCCTGAACTGCACCGGTGAATGTTATAAACAGAAATCCATTCTGATACCACGTTCCATCCTGAACGTTCGAATTTTGGTCATACATCTCATATGTGAGGGAACAATCTGAATTTTCTCCCAGCAGTTTAAATGGATCATTCATTGATTCTGCAGTTTCATCTTTCACCAGAACAGCAATGCCCTGACCAGCTGCTAAGCCTTCAGCTTTTATACATTTGACTGTAATATCTACAGAAGAATAGGCATCTGCATCTGTTGTAGGCTGTTGCAGCGTCCCAAAGTCAACACTTTCCGGAATAGTAATAAGATAATCAGGTTTATTATCATTATCCGTAACATTTGCGTATACTTCTGTGTCTCCCCTTTGCTTCGTCTCTTCTGACGGATCAAGCTCAATATCTGCTGCCAGAACGCCCATTGTGCAAGATACCAGCATTGCTGCTGTACATAACCCTGCCATCATTTTTTTCATTACTGCTTTTTTCATCTGAATTCCTCCTACTTCACATACAATTGAAACTCTGTGCTTCCGCCATTTAACGGACTGTTGTCCTCGATGGCGTAGCATTTATATTCTATAACCGCCTGATACTCTCCTGTTTCAAGTTCCTGTTCGATGGAAATTTCCTCCAGACCTTCTCCTGGTTTTAACTCCTGAGACTCAAAGAGTTTCGTTCCGTCTGCAAGCTTCAGTACGATTATAAAATTACATGTATTATCTGCCGGATTGCCGATACTTACGGTCTGCTCTTTCGTATTCGCTTTCATGACCATACTTGTATATCCCGGTATCATAATCTGTTTTCCCTCAGCGGGTTTTTCCGGTTCGATATCCACATCCCATGCAACGACCTGGGCAGATGTATGTTTTGCTTCTTCTTTCTTATGATTCATCATAAACCAGAAGATTCCTGCGGCTGCTATGGCAGCCGCAATAAAGATAATGATTATGATTGTTTTAGTTTTTCTTTTCATTTTATTTACTTGCTTTCTTTCTTCTCCAGTAAAGGATACCTGCCGATGCAGAACCTGCCAGGATAAAAATTCCTAACCAAAGGAGCAGATTACTGGTATCTCCTGTTTTTACCACCTGAGACAAGATGCTCTTTTTCGCCAATACGGCAAAAGGAGCAAGTTCTTCTACTTCTTTGGAAGCAATCATCTGCTGATTGATTGCCAGTTCTTCTACTTTATCGTTTCGGTAAACAAGGACTTTATAATCTTTTCCGCGGTATTTTGACAGATCCAGTTTCAGCTTCAGTGTTTCTTCATAGGCAGCCGGCTGTCCGTCTTCGTATAC
>SFQZ01000162.1 GCA_004562915.1 bacterium | reverse complement strand
CGATAGCGATTGCGAATCAAAAGGGCGGAGTTGGAAAAACGACCACAACGGTAAATCTTGGCATAGGTCTTGCCCGTCAGGGAAACAAGGTATTGCTGATAGACTGTGATGCCCAGGGAAGCCTGACAGAAAGTTTGGGTTTTATTCCTGCCGATGAGATTTCGACTACACTTTCGGATGTGTTCAGCAAAGTGATTTCTGATGAACTGATTGATCCTGCATTCGGGATTTTGCACCATGAAGAAAAGATTGACCTGATGCCGTCAAATATTGAACTTTCTGGTGTAGAGGTAACACTGGTAAATATGATGAGCAGAGAACTGGTGTTGCGTCAGTATATCAATCAGGTAAAAGAAAACTATGACTATGTTCTGATTGACTGTATGCCTTCTTTGGGAATGCTAACGATCAATGCGTTAGCTACGGCAGATAGTGTAATCATTCCTGTAGAAGCCCAGTACTTACCTACCAGAGGATTGCAGCAGCTCATTAAGACCATTGGCAAGGTGAAACGTCAGATCAATCCAAATCTTCAAATTGACGGCATTTTGATGACAATGGTAGACAACCGAACAAATTTCTGTAAGGAAATCGCTTCGTTGATCCGAGAAAGCTATGGGAAAAATATTTCTGTATTTACCAGCCAGATTCCAGCATCGATCAGAGTAGCAGAAGCAAGTGTTTTGGGAAAAAGCATTTATGAATATGACAAAAACGGCAATGCGGCTTTAGCCTATGAAAAATTTACGAAGGAGGTGTTAGGTAATGAAAAGTCCCGCAAAAGATATAAAAATGACCTCGTACGATGACTTGTTCAACATGGGGTCGCAGCCTGTGGAAGAAAGTGTGGATAAAATCGTATATCTTCCTCTTTCAGAATTACATACACCTCGGAACCATCCTTTCAAAGTCATTGATGATGCAGGGATGCAGGAGATGGCGGAGAGCGTGAAGCAGAGCGGCGTATTATCCCCTGGCATTGTGCGACCAATGGAAAATGGAGGATATGAACTGCTGGCGGGGAACAGGCGAAAAAGAGCATCTGAACTGGCGGGATTAGATCAGATGCCGATTATCATTAAAAATCTGACGGATGATGAAGCAATTATTCTGATGGTGGATTCAAACCTTCAGAGAGAAGAACTGCTGCCTAGTGAAAAGGCTTTTGCGTATAAGCTGAAGCTGGATGCTATGAAACGACAGGGAGTGAGAACAGATTTAACTTCGTCCCCATTGGGGACAAAGTTGCGGTCAGATGAAGAGCTGTCACAACAAGTTGGTGAAAGCAGAAATCAGATTCAACGCTATATCCGTTTGACAGAACTTACTCCTGACCTTCTGGAACTGGTCGATGAAAAGAAAATCGCTTTTCGTCCTGCGGTAGAACTATCCTATCTAACTAAGGAAGAACAGCAGATTTTGTATGATGTGATTGATACGGATGAAGTATTCCCTTCCATTAAACAGGCGCAGGATTTACGGCATTACAGTAAGGAAGGTCGTTTCAATGAGGATGTTGTGACGGTTATCCTAAATCAGGAAAAACCGATAGAACATAAAATCACTTTGGATGGAAATTGGGTGCGAAAAAGGTTCCCAAAAACTATGACACCACAGCAAATCAAAGATCGTATCAATAAGGCATTGGATTTGCTTGAGAAAACGGAAAGGCAAAAGCAGCAGAGAGAAGCAAGATGACCACTGATATGGCGGCTTTTTTATTGGAGGAAAACATAAAACGAAATGAATTACCATTGTTTTGTTTTGCAACACTATAGGAAACAAATATAGGAAGGAAAAGGTGATACAAATGAGCAATTTCAATCCTCAAATCATAAAAGGCGTATTGGCGTTTCCGAATGAAGAAGGAAACCGAGAAATTCGGTTTATCGATGCTAAATACAATACCTATTTTTCTGTGACGGATGGAGCCAATATTATCCTGAATACATTTGAAGGTGAACAGCGGATTTTGTCCTGTGAATACATAGATGATTATCATGCGCAGATTGGGAATGCAGTATATCATATCTGCCAGTTTGCGGAGAACATGGAACGGGCGGGGGCGATATATGCACCGGAGCACCCCAGAGAAGGGGATAAAGTAGATACCTATGAAATTTATCAGATCAAAAATCTGGAGCTAACGCCTTATGCTTTTCGTTCCTATGACTCTGCGAAGAAGTATTTTCAAGCATCAGATTATCAGAAGGTATATCAGGCCATGCTTTCACCCAAAGAAGAATTGGAAGATTTATTTATAAAACATAACAGGGATGAAAGACCTTTTGGAAGAAGGATGCACTCTTTATCTGTCAGTGATGTGGTCGTTCTGAATCGGAATGGAGAGAAAAAAGCATTTTACATTGATGATTTTGGATTCAAGAAAGTACCAAAGTTTTTAGGAAAAGAGAAGAAGAAAAAAGTGATCATAGGAAAAGAAAGAGGATAAGGAGGGATATTTTTGGCATCGAAACTCAAAGATATTATTCCCTTGGCAGAGCAGACTACCAGAAGTTTGACGAACAATCCTCAGAACTGGACAGCATTTCTCAGAACGGCGGGAAATAACTATAAGTATTCCTTTCATGACCAGGTACTGATCCATGCCCAGAGGCCAAATGCCACAGCCTGCGCTCCCATTGATATGTGGAACAGGCGATTCAGACGCTGGATCAACAAAGGCTCCAAAGGCATTGCCCTGATTGATGACAGCCAGGAAAAACTGCGGCTGCGGTATATATTCGATATAACGGATACATATAGTTATTATGGAAATGAAGTTCGTTTGTGGCAGATGCAGCAGCGTTTTCAGGAAGGTGTTGCAGAAACCCTCACGAATAGTTTTGGCACAGTAGATGGAAGTGATATTCCATCTATTTTGCTTTCTACGGCAAAAAATGCTGCCGATGACCATTTTACAGATTATCTGGAAAATCTGATGGATGTGAAAGAGTGTAGTTTTCTGGAAGATTTGGATGGATTGAGCGTACAGGTCGCCTTTCGTCAGATGTTGGAGAGTTCTATTGGCTATATGCTGCTGACCCGTTGCGGCTACGATGCTTCTGAATATCTAAGCCGTGATGATTTTATGCAGATCTTCAATTTCAATACGGTGGAAACGATTACGGTTTTGGGGACGGCTTCCAGTGATATTTCCGAGATGGTACTGCGAGAGATCGAAAGCACCGTGAAAGGGATGCTGCGGGAAGAAAAAAGAACTGGTAAAAAATTTGCAGAAAATGAAATCACCGTAGATAATGAAGTTGAAAGAGCAGAAGAAAAGAATGAAACAGAAAGGGGCGTCGAGTATGGACATCACTTACAGGCAGATGGGCGATTACCAGCTGCCGGAACTGACACTGACAGCAGACCAGCCGAGCATCGGGAAATATGGGCAGATGCGGAAAACATATCTGAAGAACCACAAGAAAGCATACTACTCAACCCTGATCCTGACAGGGAAACTGATGGAACATCTGGCGGAAATCGAGCAGACAGCCCAGAAACGGGTGGAAGAAGTGACGAAACAGATGGCCCAGCAGGAAGGTCTGACCGAGAAAATGAAAGCTACGGATCAGATGAAATGGGTAGGATTGATGAACAATATCCGTCAGGCCGCAGAGGAGCAGACACTCAGCGACCTGATTTACAGCTAAATCCTTCTCTTAAGGGCGGTAATGAAGAAAAAACATTGCCGCCCTTTCTCAATGAAGAATTGCTGAACGAACTGTTTTGCAGTGAACAGCATCTGAAGGTGAAACGCAGCGATGTGATCCAGTATTTCGGAGAACATACGGATATGGATCAGCGGGCAGAGTATATGAAGGGCATTTATGGTGATGCCTATACAGAACTACTCGTTTTGGATGGACAGCGAGTAGGTTATAAAAAAGAAGAAAAGGGACTTCTGACTTGGAAGGGCAGTTATTTGTCCAGAGAGGAAGAATCCCTTTTTTCGTGGGGTATCGTACAGGAATATGTTGCAAATCTGATCGAAAGGAATCTGTATTTTCCTGCACAGCCTTTACCAGTGTTGAAACCAGTGGTGGAGCAGATGTCCTTATTCGGTGTGGAAGCGGAGGAACAGGAAAAGCAGAGAAAAGAGCCACCTAAACTTACATTTACTCTGTCACAGCAGGTCATTGATGAAGTGCTGACCAGCGGTAGCAATAAGCGTAATACCCGACTGCGTATCTGTGCATGGTTTCAGAAAAACAAAGGGCTGGAAAGAGATGCAGCATTCTTGCGGGAAGAATTCGGAAATGACGGCAAAGGCTTCATCATTGGCGAAGAAAGAGTGACAGCCAGATATGATTTTGACGGTATTCGTATTGCAAGAGGTGTGAGCGTTGAACGATCCGATGAAAGTTCTTTGTTGACATGGAAACAGGTAGCAACCCGTATCCAAGAATTGCTGGATATGGGTCAGTTCATGCCGCAGGAGGAACTGGATCAGGTGAGAGAATGGGAACTGCGTGATGTGGCAGAAAAGATAAATCTATTGTACCGTGACGAATTTCGGAATGTGCCTGATGAATACAAAATCGTTTCCCCTTATGGTATTAGTTACGATAAATTCATAGATGAAGTTTCAGAGAAACTGAAAGATGATGACTGGGTGGAAGAAGTAGCGAAAAATATTAGTGATGTAACGATGATGCTGCCAAATTATCCGCCCTCTTTTCGAATCATCCATGAGCCGGAAGATGTCCATGAACGGGTTTTGGATTTATGCTATGTGCCTTTGCCTTTTCGAGCACAGGATAGTTTTACTTTTGCAGAGGAAAGAAAATTTATTTCTGATGATGAAATTGACGCTGTTTTTATCCGCAGAGGCAGTGGTATAGAAGGTGGGAAATACCGGATTTATACTTATTTTTCAAACGATCATACAGAAAAAGAAAAGGCAGACTTCTTGAAAGATGAATTTGGTACTGGCGGTATGGCTGCTAT
>SFQZ01000005.1 GCA_004562915.1 bacterium | reverse complement strand
CCTTCTTTTATGTCGGCGGACAGGATGTCGTAAAGCATGTGAAGCATGGTATATACCAGGCCGATAATCTGGCTTTTGTAACTGCCTTGTTTTTGAGCAGACAGTTTAAAAATTTCTATAAGATATTTTTTAATTTCGCTGTATTGCTGGGTGTTTCGTATCTGTATTCCATGGAACAATTGTCGGAACAGTCTTTTCTGCATGTATTCACTTGTTCCGGGAAAAAGCTTCATCAAGTCTTCCAGATCAATGAAGAGATATCCCCATTTTGTATAAGTACCGTCTTTGTTTCTTGTTGCGTGGAGATAATTCGGAGCTATGACAGAGACACTGCCTTTCTTGAATGGAACACAGCATTCTTCACTGATAATTTCACCATTCCCTTCATAGCAATAACCGATTTCCAAATAATAGTGAAAATGTAAAGGATCATCAGAACCAATTTTGCTCCAGCTGATATTATTTAATACCATGATCGGATAGTCCGGATAGATTCTGAAAATATGATCCTCTACATATCTTTTTTTCTTTTTCGCCATAATTCCCCCCATTAAAAGAATATATTGAGTTACCCGACAAATAAGATGAGACTACGAATTTCTCATATGTTTAGATTATATAATGAATCTGGAGCCATAGTCAAAAGTTCTTTTTCTTCCATAATATTTGTATTGACCGTCTTCTCAAAATCGGTCAGTGCCTATATAATAGATGGTACCTGAAGCAATCCAAGGAGGTGCCTATGAACGAAAGATTTTTTCAGCTGCCTGCGGAAAAGCAGGAAAAGATTATAAATGCGGGATTTGCGGTGTTTGCGAACAATTCCTATAAAAAGAGTCCTATGAGCGAAATTGCGGACGCTGCCGGAATCAGCAAATCTCTGCTGTTTTATTATTTCCTGAATAAGAGGGAACTTTATCTTTTCCTTTGGAATAAATGTGCGGAGCTAACCATTGAATATATGACCGGTTATGGATGCTATGAAAAGGAAGATCTGTTTGAGATGATGTACAGCGGTCTTCAGGCGAAAATGCATATTATGCGGAAATATCCGGATATGGCCAGATTTGTGGTGAAGGCATTTTATGAAAAAGATCCGGCAGTATGTCAGGATATCCAGGAGAGTTATCGGAAAGCGATAGATTTTAAAGCGAATGCATCTTTGCTGAAACTGGATCCGGACAAGTTTATTCCCGGTTTAAATCTGCAGATGATGTATCGGGAAATGTATTGGGCATCAGAGGGATATCTGTGGGAAATGTTGAGAAATGGGGAACTTGATATGGATCAGGTAGAAAAGGATTTTCTTGAGATGGTTGATTTTTGGAAAAGTGTTTATCTTGTAAGGAGATAAAGCAACCGGTGAATGGAAGAGGTGTATAGTATGGATGCAATTAGTACAACAGGTTTAACAAAGTATTATGGAAAAGCAAGAGGAATCATAGATTTGAATCTTAGTGTGAAGGAGGGAGAATTTTTTGGCTTTATCGGACCGAACGGGGCTGGAAAAAGTACAACGATCCGGACATTGCTGGGGCTTATCAAACCCACGGGAGGCAGTGGAGCCATTTTTGAAAAGGATATTGTCCGGGAAAAACAGGAGATTCTCAATGAAGTAGGGTATCTTCCATCGGAAGCAGTATTTTATGCTGGGATGCGTGTACGGGATATTCTTAAGCTTTCAGCAGAACTGAGAAAAAAGAAGTGTTCAAAGGAAACAAAAAAACTGTGTGAACGGCTTCAGCTTGATACCACACGGAAAGTGGAAGAGCTTTCTTTTGGAAACAGAAAAAAAGTGGCGATTGTATGTGCACTGCAGCATGATCCGAAGCTGCTTGTGCTGGACGAGCCTACAAGTGGGCTTGATCCGCTGATGCAGAGAGAGTTTTTTAGTATTCTCAGAGAGAGAAATCAGAAAGGAACAACGATTTTCCTGTCCTCTCATATCCTGTCAGAGATTCAGCGTAATTGTAGCCGGGCGGCTATTGTCAGGCAAGGACGGATGACGGCATGTAGTAGTGTGGAAGAACTGGTAAAGACCAGTGCCAAAAGGGTGGTCGTTCATGGCAGTGTCAATACACAGGAGTTACCGGGGATCCGGGATATGCAGCAGGTGGACAATGGAATCAGTTTCCTTTACACAGGCGATATGAATGAATTGGTTCAGATGCTTTCGAAAACCCATATTACGGATCTGACGGTGACGGAGCCGGATCTGGAGGAAATCTTTATGCACTATTATCAGGACGGAGGTGATGCAGAATGACACTGGTAAAACATGAATTGAAACAGGGGAAGATGTCTCTGATTGTCTGGGCGGCATCTATAATATTTCTTATGGTGATCTGTGTCCTCCTTTTTCCGGAGATGAAAGGGGAAATGGACAGTGTGGGAGATATGTTTGCGTCTATGGGAAGCTTCACACAGGCGTTTGGAATGGATAGAATCAGTTTTGGCTCTCTGCTGGGCTTTTATGCCGTGGAATGTGGAAATATTCTTGGACTGGGCGGCGCCTTTTTTGCGGCATTTTATGCCGTGACGATGATCGCGAAAGAAGAAAAAGACCATACGGCAGAATTTCTCCTTACTCATCCGGTTAGCAGAGTTCGTGTCATAACAGAAAAGCTGGCTGCTGTTATGCTGCAGATTACTTTGCTGAATCTTACGGTTTTGGCGGCATCGCTTGTATCCATTGCATGCATCGGAGAAGAAATTCCCTGGAAAGAGCTTCTGCTTCTGTATCTGGCGTATTACATCCTTCAGGTGGAACTGTCGGGAATCTGTTTTGGAGTCTCGGCATTCCTGCGGAGAGGAAGCATAGGGATTGGGTTGGGAATTGCCACTATGATGTATTTCCTGAACCTGATTTCCAATATAACGAAGGAAGCGGAATTCCTGAAATATTTTACGCCGTTTGCTTATGCGGAAGGTACAGATATTGTTACGGATGTCAGTCTGGATGGCGGTCTGGTGGCGCTTGGTTTGGCATGTGGTGTGTTGGGAATTGCGGTTGCTTATTGGAAGTATTGTAAGAAAGACATAAAATAACTGCTATTTATGCAAAGCATGACGTACACTTCGCAGCAAGTACGCCGAGTCGTACTTGAACTGCTGAAAGTGAATAATGAAGAGGAATAAAATATGAGAACATCGTTATCAGCCCTTAGTGGCAATTTTATTGAAAACAGAGATATTGTGAAATCGTATTTTCCGTGGGAGAGTTCTTATCTTTATCCCGTATGTGCGGCTATTTTTACTGATAAGAGGATAAAAGCAGATCCTGCACAATTAGAAAACTGCAAAAATTTGCTGAAATCGCAAACCGGTGTGTTTTCCAACTTCCGAAGTACTGCGAAGCTGGCTATGATTGCTATGATGGCAGTAGATGAAAACCCGGCAGAGAAGCTGGATAAAGCTTTGCGTGTCTATGATGCATTAAAGGAACATTTTTGGGGTTCCCAGTACCTTCCTGTGGCATCGATGATTATTGCCGATATGGTTGAACCGATCCGGTATGAGGAAATCGCAGTCCGCACTCGGCATATCTATGATTTGATGAAAAATGAACATCCGTTTCTTACCTCCGGTGAGGATAGTGTATTTGCGGCAATGCTGGCACTTTCAAGGCTTACGGATGATCAAATAGTGACAGAAACTGAGAATTGCTATCGATTAATCAAACCGGAATTTTTCTCAGCCAATGCAGTACAGTCCCTTTCTCATGTGCTTGCACTTGGCGAAGGCAGGGCGGAAGACAAATGCAGAGCAACCATGGAATTGTTTCATGGTCTGAAAAACAAAGGATATAAGTATGGAACGGATTATGAGCTGGCTACACTTGGTGTTCTTGCTTTGCTTCCTGCAGATCAGGCTGCTGTTATGGAAGATATTATAGAGGTTGACGATTTTCTGTCCAGGCAAAAGGGATATGGTTTCTTTGGAATTGGCAGAAAACAGCGCATGATGAATGCCGGCTTGATAGTGACCAGTGATTATATAGGTCAGTCTGACACTATGCACACAGCAGCTATCGGTGGAACTATTTCCCTGATTGCCGCCCAGCAGGCTGCCATGTGTGCCGCTATTGCGGCATCCAGTGCTGCAGCGTCCAGTGCCAGTTCCGGTGGAAATTAAACCTTCGGCCATTCCTTTAGCCATTGGTTGAGTTTCTATACATGGTGAAAATTTGCCTGAACAGGCACAATAAAATGATGAATGGATTGTGTAGAATTTATATAAAGATAAATATTTCGTTAGACAAAATTCATCCTACTTGACAATTTTTCTCGGTTAGTTTATATTAACCTTAGCATAAGAAAAAGGGGGAAATGAATTTGACTCTGAAAGAATTACCAATTGGAAAAGAAGCGACGATTACGACCGTCGGGGGTAAGGGGGCGCTGAGACAACATTTCCTGGATATGGGTGTTATTCCCAATGAAACGATAAAACTTGTCAAGTATGCGCCCATGGGTGACCCGATGGAGTTTATGATACAAGGGTATGAGTTGACCTTGAGAGTGGCGGATGCCCAACAGATTCAGATCAAAGATGTTCGGGAGCCGGAAGAGGATGTCCGGCCTGCCGGAGAGGAATGGGCAAAAAAATTGACAAATCATCCGGGGCTTGGAGAAGCAGGAAAATATCACGAGAAAGCAACAGAGAATCCCGTGCCGGATGGAACATTGTTGACTTTTGCATTGGCGGGCAATCAGAACTGCGGAAAGACCACATTGTTCAATCAATTGACAGGATCGAATCAACATGTGGGAAACTTCCCGGGTGTTACGGTTGATCGGAAAGATGGACAGATTAAGGGGCATAAGGATACGTCAATCACGGATCTTCCGGGAATCTATTCCATGTCACCTTATTCCAGTGAGGAAATCGTGACTCGTCAGTTTGTGTTGAATGAACACCCGAAGGGAATTATCAATATTGTGGATGCATCCAATATTGAACGAAATCTTTATCTGACCATGCAGCTTATGGAGCTGGGCATCCCGATGGTTCTGGCTTTGAATATGATGGATGAGGTGAGAAAAAACGGTGGTTCTATTCTGGTAAATGAAATGGAAGAAATGTTGGGTATCCCGGTGGTGCCGATATCCGCAGCAAAAAATGAGGGAATTGATGAACTGGTAGGTCATGCGATTCATGTTGCGAAGTATCAGGAAAAGCCCAGAAGAACAGATTTTTGCAGTGAGGATAAGCAGGGTGGGGCTGTACACAGATGCCTCCACGGGATTATGCATCTGATCGAGGATCATGCAAAAAAGGCGGATATTCCGGTTCGTTTTGCAGCCAGCAAGCTGGCAGAGGGTGATGCCAGAATTATGGAAAAGCTGCAGCTGGATCAGAATGAACAGGAGACCATTGAGCATATCATCAGACAGATGGAAACAGAAAGTGGCTTGGATCGTTCGGCGGCTATTGCTGCCATGCGTTTTTCTTTTATCAGAGATGTTTGCGACGCTACTGTGATCAAACCGAAAGAGAGCAGAGAACATGCCAGAAGTGCTAAAATTGATAAAGTACTGACGGGAAAATATACTGCGATTCCGGCTTTTATCGGAATTATGGGACTTGTATTTTGGCTGACCTTTAATGTGATCGGAGCATTTTTACAGAACATTCTTGATATGGGAATCTCCTGGCTGGCAGATTTGACGGATGCGGCAATGATAGCGGCAAATGTAAATGAGGCGCTGCGGTCATTGGTGATTGACGGAATCTTTAACGGTGTCGGCAGTGTATTGAGTTTCCTTCCGATTATTGTTACACTGTTTTTCTTCCTTTCTATGATGGAGGACAGTGGATACATAGCCAGAGTTGCATTTGTTATGGATAAACTTCTCAGAAAGATTGGTCTGTCGGGAAGAAGTATAGTACCGATGCTAATTGGATTTGGATGCACAGTACCGGGGGTTATGGCTACGAGAACACTTCCCTCCGAGCGTGACCGTAAGATGACAATTCTGCTTACCCCGTTTATGAGCTGTTCGGCAAAGCTTCCGATCTATGCATTTTTTGCTGCGGCATTTTTCCCGGGGCACGGTGCAGTTGTTATGATCGGTCTGTATGTGTTTGGAATTCTTATGGGAATTTTAATGGCCTTTTTGATGAAAGGTACGTTGTTTAAGGGGGAGGCGGTTCCGTTTGTTATGGAGCTTCCGAATTATCGTATGCCCGGTGCGAAAAATGTGGGACATCTTCTCTGGGATAAAGCCAAAGATTTTCTACAGAGAGCATTTACAGTTATTTTTATTGCAACAATTGCCATCTGGTTCCTGCAGACCTTTGATTTTCATTTGAACATTGTGGAAGATTCCCATCAGAGCATGCTGGCTGTAGTGGCCGGAGTAATTGCTCCTGTTTTAAAACCTTTGGGATTGGGAGACTGGAGAATTTCCACGGCGCTGATAACCGGATTTATGGCAAAGGAAAGTGTGGTTTCTACTGTATCTGTATTATTTGGAACGACGGATACGATGCTTGGTGCGATTACACCGCTGGCGGCAGTAAGTCTTCTTGTATTTTGTCTTCTCTATACCCCTTGTGTGGCAGCAATTGCTTCAATTAAGCGGGAACTTGGAGGGAAATGGGCAACTGGAGTAGTGATAGGACAATGTGTCATTGCCTGGATCGCAGCATTTATTGTCAGAGGGATTGGACTGCTTTTAGGGCTGGGCTGATCAGAAAAATAGATAAAAAGAAAGTAGAGGATTTTACGTATGAAGATAGCAGTAACATATGATAACGGAAATATTTTTCAGCATTTTGGAAAAACAGAGTTTTTCAAAGTATATGAGGTGGAAGAGAATAAGGTGATTTCCAGCGAAGTAATTGGTTCCAATGGTACCGGGCATGGTGCTTTGGCAGGATTACTTGCCGATCAGTCCGTTGATGTGCTGATCTGCGGCGGTATTGGAGGAGGTGCGCAGGCTGCCCTTCTTGAGGCAGGGATTGAGCTGTGTGCCGGTGCCCAGGGAGATGTAGATCAGGCGGTTGAAGCTTATCTGAAGGGTGAGCTGGTATCATCCGGAGCAAACTGTGATCATCATCATGAGGAAGGACATAGCTGCGGACATCATGAAGAAGGGCACTCCTGCGGAGAAAGCTGCGGTGGATGTTCATCTCATCCTGTCATGAACGGCCGTAATGTAGGAAAGACATGCCGTGCTCATTATAAAGGTACATTTAACGACGGCACTCAGTTTGATTCTTCTTATGATCGCGGTGAACCGTTGGAATTTGTGTGCGGTGTCGGTCAGATGATCAAAGGTTTTGATGCCGCTGTGGCGGATATGGAAGTCGGTCAGGTGGTAGATATTCATCTGATGCCGGAAGAAGCTTATGGGATGCCGGATCCAAATGCTATCTTTACGATTGAAATCGCACAGCTTCCCGGATCTGAAAATCTTACAGTGGGTCAGCAGGTGTATCTGTCCAACCAGTATGGACAGCCTTTCCCTGTTAAAGTGACAGCGAAAGAAGAAACCACGATTACGTTTGATGCCAATCATGAAATGGCCGGAAAAGAACTGAACTTTACCATTGAGCTGGTAGAAGTTAAATAAAATCAATATATTTTGGTTCGTAAGTAATATAAAATAATGATGCCGACGAAATTGTGTCTTTCATACAGATGTCAGGTCGCTCCCCTTCATCTAACTGCCAACTTCGACTAAAACGCTCCGGAGAGCCGTCGCGCTTAAGTCTACGTAGGCAGTGCTCGCTTTACCCGATGACATCGGTATGAAAGGCACAATTCCGTCGGCTCATTTTGATAATACGAATATTTTGTGAATATTTTATAAATTTCATCCCTGATTTTTGGAAAGGGTTACACGTTTAACCTATTGTGAAATCCTTTTTGTTTGATTATGATAAAGGAAGTCAGAAAAGAATGACGGAAATCATACAGACGTTGAAGGGATGACATGATATGAAAAAGATGAGAGAAAATTATAATCACACGATATATGCCTGTTACATAGGCTATATCACACAGGCAATCGTTAATAATTTTGCACCGCTTTTATTCCTGACATTTCAGTCAAGTTATCAGGTATCTTTGCGGCAGTTAGCAATGTTGGTATCTGTTAATTTCGGTGTTCAGCTTCTGGTGGATTTTGCCAGTTCTTTGTTTGTGGATAAAATTGGTTACCGGGTATGTATGGTCGGGGCGCATCTTCTGGCGGCATGTGGTTTGATCGGATTGTATCTATTCCCTACATTGCTTCCGAATGCCTTTGTGGGCATATTACTTGCAGTAGTAATTTATGCTATCGGCGGTGGTCTTTTAGAAGTGTTGGTAAGTCCTGTAGTGGAGGCTTGCCCTACCGAGAAAAAAGAGGCAGCGATGAGTCTGCTTCATTCCTTTTACTGTTGGGGACATGTATTAGTTATTATCTGCAGTACCATTTTCTTTACTTCTTTCGGATTGGACAACTGGGGAATCATGGCATGTATCTGGGCAATTATTCCTCTCCTGAATGCTTTTTACTTCAGCAGAGTGCCTGTTCCTATGTTGGTAGAAGAAGGAGAAGGCATGAAAGTGGGAGAACTGGTAAAAAACAGTGTTTTCTGGAAACTGTTTCTCATGATGCTCTGTGCGGGCGCTTCTGAGCAGGGAATGAGTCAGTGGGCATCGGCATTTGCGGAAAGTTCACTTCATATTTCAAAGACAGTGGGGGATCTGGCAGGACCGTGCAGTTTTGCGATTATGATGGGACTGTCCAGGGCTTTCTATGGAAAATTTGGTGAATCTATAAAGCTGGAATCCTTTATGAATGGAAGCAGTATTTTGTGTATTGTAAGTTATTGTCTGGCATCGTTGACGTCCAACCCTGTATTTGGTTTGATCGGATGTGCTTTGTGTGGACTTTCTGTGGGTATTATGTGGCCGGGAACTTTCAGTATAGCAGCAAAAAGTCTGAGACGCGGCGGGACCGCTATGTTTGCCCTTCTTGCTCTGGCAGGTGATCTGGGATGTGGCAGTGGTCCGGCATTTGTGGGATATATATCGGAAGCCCGGGGTGGAAGTCTTCAGAAGGGACTGTTGGCGGCTGTTATTTTCCCTGTGTTGTTGATGTGCTGTAATATGGGAAACTTTTTTCGAAAAGTTGAAAAAGGAGGGGAAAGATAATGGAAAGAAAACTGGTGTTAAAAAGTGACATTATGAATGCTCTTCAGAAGGTAGGAGTAAAGCAAGGACAGACGATCATGGTACATACCTCCCTGAGCAGTCTGGGATTTGTCTGTGGAGGAGCGCAGACGGTGATCGAGGCACTGCTTGCAAGTGTGGGCGAAGAAGGAACCATTATGATGCCATCGCAGTCGTGGAAAAATCTGGATCCGGAAGCTGGTGTACACTGGCAGGAACCAGAAGAATGGTGGCAGGCAATCCGTGATAATTGGCCGGCATATGATAAAGAAATTACGCCCACAAACACCATGGGTGCAGTGGCTGAGATGTTCCGCAAATGGCCCGGGGCAATAAGAAGTGATCATCCTGCCCGTTCTGTGGCGGCATATGGAAAGTACGCAGATTATCTGACAGAAAATCACGACCTGTGTAATATTTTTGGTGATGGTTCTCCCATTGGAAAGTTGTATGAACTGGATGGTTTTGTTCTGCTGCTTGGTGTAGGATATGATAAAAACACTTCCCTTCATCTGGCAGATGCGAGGGCTGAGTATCCGGGCAAACATCTGTCAAAGGAGAGCAGTGCGATGATGATTGATGGAAAACGGGTATGGAAATCCTATGAAACCCTTTATGTAGACGGGGAAGATTTTCCTGAGATCGGGCAGGCGTTTGAACAGCTTGGAAGATTTTCAAAGACAGAATTGGGAAATGGGACTGTTACGTTTATGAGACAGCGTGAATTGGTAGATTTTGCTGTGAAGTGGATCGAAGAAAGGAGAAAATAATATGAAAGAATATGAAGTATTTATCGAAGAAATAAATCCATGCGGTGGTGAGAGGCACAGTAAAAAAGAGATTATAGAGGTAGAAGCAGAAAGCCCTGAAGCTTATGTAAAAGAAAATGGAAGATTTCCGATTATGGATATGGCTGAAAATTCATCGGGTGATATGGTGATTACAACCGGTGATGGAAATGGCTATATAATAAAATATACTTTTACGGAATAATTAAAATTAAAACAGTGACATATAAAAGGCATCTCATTCATGAGATGCCTTTTTTGGAAAAATTGATGTAAAGTCAGGTATTGGTCAGATCCATCCGTCCCCATACAGGAGGAGAGATGGAAGAGATCCCCTTGGCTGTGGTATCTGTTGTATTTTTACAGATATGTGGCAGATCTTTTTGGATTACCGTAGTATCACCTGTCTGAAGTACAATATCCGTCTCACCGATCTGCACCGTGAGTTCTCCTTCTGTCACATAAATCATTTCTTCCGAATGATGTCGGATCGGAGTAATAGAATCCTGAGAATGGGGCGCTACCTCGAAAGCAATCAATAGGGCTTCCGGGGAGTATGCAGGTGATGGCAGCGGTGTCAGGAAGCGATAGGAAACATTGTTATCTTCGGAATACGTGATAATCTGCTGATCTTTGCGAAGGGTCAGATTTCCCATCACCTCTACATCATCCAACAGCATATACAGGGGAATCTGGAAAGCATTGGCGATTTTTCGCAGAGAGGACAGAGAAGGATCAATTTCTCCCCGCTCGATTTGAGATATGTAGCTGATTGACATGCCGGACAGTTCAGCCAGTTCTTTAATCGTCAATTTTCGTTTCTTACGATATTCTCTGATACGGAGAAGCGGCTCCTTTTGCACCGGTGACAGGAGAGACACCGGAAAGTTGTCTGGCAGTTTTGCAAATGTTCCGTCAGGGTCTGATCGGGATGAACCCGCTGGATATCGAAAAAGTACATGTGATGATGGACAGCCTGGTTCATGGCAATGGATCCGCAAAGTGTGCAGTGGATATTGCATTGCATGATATCAAAGGGAAGGTGATGAATCAGCCTTTATATCGTGTTTTGGGAGGATATCAGGATACAGTTCAGAATGATATCACGATTGGAATCAACACTCCAGAGAAGATGGCAGAAACGGCCCGCCATTATGTAAAGGATATGGGCTACAGAATCCTGAAAATAAAAGTTGGTATCGACCCGGAGGAGGATCTTCGGGCACTCAGTTTGATTCGTCAGGCAGTTGGTCCGGATATCCGTCTTCGTGTGGATGCCAATCAGGGCTATAATATTTCCCGTGCCATGTATGCGCTGGAAGGTATGAAAAAGTACGGAGTGGAAGCTGTGGAACAGTGCCTTCCCGATTGGGATATGGAAGGTGCTGCTTATCTCCGGCAAAAAGTATCCGGTATTCAGTTGATGCTGGATGAACCGATTCATACCACAAAAGATGCAGCAAAAGCCTGTCGGTTAAATGCAGCAGATGTATTTAATATAAAATTGATGAAGTGCGGCGGATTATACAGAGGTGCACAGATCAGCACTCTGGCAGAGAATTTTGGTATTACCTGTATGGTCGGTTGTATGCTGGAGACTAAAATTGCAATCACAGCAGGGCTGAGCCTTGTGGCTTCCCGCAAAAATATTACAGAAGCAGACTGTGACAGCTTCCTGTATTACAAAGATGCTGATACGGGAATGCCGGGAGGATTTGAACGGAAGGGCGATATGTTCCGACTGTCTGACAAACCGGGTCTTGGTCTTGATATTTCATTTTGATAAATAATACAATGAAAGAGGAGAAATGAGTATGTTTCCATTATTTGAAAGTTCTGCAAGTATGCTGGCAGTTATTTTGTGTATGATTGCCCTGGCATTCTGGTTACAAAAGTTTAAAGGGTTCAAGACACTTGGACCGGCGCTGATCGTTATTATTTTGGGTATTATATTGGTCAATTTGAAAATTGTTCCCGGATACTGCGATGTCTATGGGGCAATCAGTGTATATTGTATTCCGATTTCCATGTCATTATATCTTCTGAATGTGGATTTAAAGAAAATTTTAAAAATGTCTAAACAGCCGCTTTTATCCATTGCTTCTGCAGTGTTCAGTGTAAGTCTGGTGGCAGTTCTTTTTGGTGTTCTGCTGGGTGGAAAAATCAATGAAGGTTGGAAAGTAGCCGGTATGTTTGTTGGTACTTATACAGGAGGAAGTGCCAATCTGACTGCAATCGCTACCGGGTTGAATGCTTCCGCAGATACGATCGCTGCGGCAAATGCGGCTGACTATGTGATCGGTATGCCTACTTTGATCCTGATGTTTGCAGCACCGGCTATTTTGAAAAATTCAAAGAAATTTCAAAAACTCTGGCCATATTCCTTTACAGATGAAGAACTGGAAGGAGATGGAGAAACAAAAGAACTGATGGAAGCAGAAGAGTGGGGAATTAAAGATATTGCGATTCTGCTTGCGATAGCAACTTCCATTGTAGCGGTGTCTACGAAATTATCCGAGTTTTTCAGCGCAGATTTCGCAAGCGCGGGAAGAATTCTTCTGATTTCTACCCTGTCTATTATTGTTTCCCAGATTCCGGCAGTGAGAAAGCTGAAAGGTGCTATGAATCTTGGACTGTTCTTTGGTATGATGTTCCTGGCAGTTGTAGGCTTCTCGGTAGATATCCGTGGATTCCTTGGATCAGCACTGAATATTACACTGCTGTGTTTCTGTGTAATCATATGCAGTATTTTACTGCATTTGCTGATCACCAGACTGTTGAAAATTAAGTACGAGTATGTACTTCTGGGAATTGTAGGTGCGATTGCAGACGGAACAACTTCCGCACTGGTGGCGTCAGGCGCAAAATGGAAGAGCCTGATCAGTATTGGTCTTCTGATGGGAATCATCGGAGGCGTCTGCGGAAATTATTTTGGTATTGCAGTAGCTTATTTGGTTCGTATGATTATAGGTGCATAAAATGATGCAATGGAATTTCTATTTTTCCGGTATTTTATATGGGAAAATACAGGAAGAAAACCAGCAACTCACTTTGCAGCAACGTATCTTTGAGGACGGCGAATGGAGTGAGAGAATTCCTTTTACAGAAAAGGAAGATGAAAATTTTTCGGGACTGTGTGGCCGGAGTATTCTGGAATTTTTCAGAAAGAAGAAAGAATATGAAACCGAAATTGCTGCAAAGCCCGAATCTTTTACGACGGAAAGTCAGGAAATATTTACAAAACGGCGGGAGGATTCCTATATTCAGCGCTGTAAAAAATACCCCTTGGATTTGTTTTATGATGAAGAGGGAATCTATAGTGTACTGATGAGCGGCAGAGATTTTACTGCTGTTCTGGTAAAAAAAGGTATGGAGAAACGGACAGTTCTTTCCCGATGGGAAGAAGTATATCCAGGAGAGTCAGAAACAAACGGCGAGTTTCAGCCGGGACCGACTTATCCGGTAAATTTTATCGGATCGTTCCGGGTGCCTACCAGAGACGGTGAATATCTGGCTACGGATGTGTATTTGCCAAAGAGTACCGAAAAGACGGAATTTCCGACAGTGCTTGTTCGTACACCATATGGACGCGGCAGAGGAAAAGAACAATATTTTCGCTTTGTTCAGCGAGGCTATGCACTGGTGATTCAGGATACCAGAGGACGGGAAGACAGCACGGGGGAATGGATGCCGGAGTATTACGAAATCGAAGACGGTGATGATACACTGAACTGGATCGCCACTCAGGATTTCAGTGACGGGCAGGTGGGTATGACAGGTGGTTCATATCTTGGATATGTACAATGGGCTGCCGCAGCCAGTGGGAATCCCCATCTGAAAGCAATGCTTAGCAGTGTGTGTGCGGGAAGTGCTTTTGTGGATATCCCGCGGAGAGGAGGATGTTTCAATTCCGGTATGCTGGCCTGGGCATTTGCCATGTCGGAGCAGAAGATGCGGCCGGAGCTTATGGCACAGGAAAACTGGGATGAGATTCTGGATATCCGTCCCTTGGAGGACATTCCCCGAAAAGCTCTGGGACACGAGGTACCTTTTCTTGCCAAATGGCTTTCTCATATGGACATGGATGACTTCTGGAAGCATGGTAACTGGTCCGAGCGGTATCAGGGGAAACCGGTTCCGGCATTGATCATGTCCGGTTGGTTTGATGACAATGGTATGGGAACCACGGAAGCTCTGGATCTGGTGAAAACCTGGCCTGAGGGTACATGGAAGGCGGTTCTCGGACCGTGGAAACACAGCGGCAATGCAGATTATGATCTGCATGGGGTCAGCCTTGGAGAGGATGCCCTTCGCTACGATATGGATATCCTCTGTATGATGTGGCTGGAACATTTCCTGAAAGACGCAAAAAATGGAATAGAGAATACCCCGACAGTGGAATATTACACAATAGGAGAAAACCAGTGGAAACAGGCGGCAACATGGCCTGTGGAAAATGTTACAAGAACTATGTTTTATCTGGATGGCGAGGGAAATAACCTGGCTGCAGGGACGGGGACAACGTGCGGAAAAGGAAATTTGTCATGCACTTTACCGGAAAATGCAGGAACAGATACCTATGAATATGATCCGGAACATCCGTCTGTTCATGTGATTGATCTTTCGGAAAATGAACTGGAAGTACCGGAAGATTATACAGAAGAAGAAAAAAGGGCGGATATTCTGTCTTACTCGACTCCTGTACTCAGGGAACCTTTCACGGTAACCGGAGATATGACAGTACGTCTGTATGTATCCTGTGATTGCCCGGATACGGATTTTATGGTGCGGATTACAGATGTGGATGAGAATGGAAAATCCATCAAGCTGGCGGACGGAGTAATAGGTGCAAAATATCGTAATGGATTTGAGACACCAGAATATATGGAGCCCGGAAAAATCTATGAGATCCATATACGGACAACAAAGATGTCCAATACCTTTCTGCCGGGACATAGGATGCGTGTTACGATCACCTCCAGTGCGAAAAACTTTATTTTCCCGAACAGCAATACAGAAAATGGATTTAACAGCGAGAAAAGACAGAAGGCACATATCACAGTGCACAGAGGTGGGAAATATACCTCTGGTATCCTTATCCCGGTGGAAAATAAATAAAAATTTAGTGGTTCCTACTTGATAAATGTTTATCAACATGATAAAATAGGGAAAATCTCCAGGAGGGAGTAATCGGCATATTGTGATATGTGGTATTATCGACACAATGGTGCGAGAGCACCCGGTACTACTTTAAACGATGAGACTCATGGACGGCAATTATTGCTGTCCGTGGGTCTTTTATTTTCTGCGCTACACAACCCTCCGGATCATTATAATACAAAGGCGAAAGGAAGAAAAAAATGGGAATTATTGAATTGTTTGTGCTGGCTGTAGGGTTGTCGATGGACGCATTTGCAGTGTCGGTCTGTAAAGGACTTTCCTTGGGAAATATCAAATTGAAACACATGTGTATCGCAGGTGCATGGTTTGGCGGCTTTCAGGCCTTGATGCCGCTGATTGGGTATTTCCTCGGAAGGTTTTTTGCGGATATGATTGAACAGTATGATCACTGGGTAGCTTTTATATTGCTGGCACTCATCGGTGGAAATATGGTAAAAGAAGCGTTTGGCGAAGAGGAGCATATGGACTGTTCCATGACAGCAAAATCCATGTTTATACTTGCTGTGGCAACAAGTATTGATGCACTGGCAGTCGGTGTAACATTCGCTTTCCTGAGAGTGGCGATCGTTCCTGCAGTTACTTTCATCGGAGTAATCACCTTTGTCTGTTCTGCTATCGGAGTGAAAATTGGAAGTATCTTCGGAGCAAAATACAAATCAAAAGCTGAACTGTGCGGCGGAATCATCTTAATACTGATTGGGGTGAAAATACTGCTGGAAGGACTGGGAATCCTCTAAAAAGTATACTTTCTGCACGTTTTCTCACGATATAAAATGATACTGGCAGATATATATTGAATTTCAATATCACCGTGATTCATTTGGTGATATTTTGCTAAAGCATTCCCCACATATCAGTAGGTGAGGCTGTTTTAGATTCGTATACCCACTAAAGTAAAAGGGCTGATGATATTATTAGCCTTATTACTTTAGTGGGTATACGAACTAAAATGTATAATTTTTCATTTTAAGGTACATTCATATTCTTTCAGTGCATCCAACGCTTTCTGTGACAGCGGAAACAGTGCGATCATATTGAAGATGGTCATAAGTCCAATCCCCACGTCTCCCAGATCCCATACAAAAGTATATGCGGCAAGTCCGCCGATAAACAGCATAATCAGAGCCAAAACCTTATAAAGAGTCTGGGAAAGCCAATTATCTCCGAAAATATAGGCAACATTTGGTCGGGCATAGAATAGAATTCCAATAAATGTGGAAAAGCTGAACAACCAGAGAACGACGGCGATAAAAATCACTCCGAATTTACCCAGATGGTAGTTCATGGCGGTCTGGAGCAGATCCATGCCGGTGAGTCCGTCGGTGAGTCCTTCCGGTGTGAGCAGCATAATCATGGCGGAACAGCTGCAGATCACGATGGTATCAATAAATACACCAAAAGCCTGTAAAAGGCCCTCTTTTGCAGGATGGCTAATATCGGCTGCGGCTGCCGCGCAGGGGGCGGAACCGGAACCGGCTTCGTTGGAAAAGAGCCCTCGTTTGGCACCGTTCATAATGACCGCACCAAATCCTCCGGCTGCCACCTGACGAATTCCAAATGCCTCTGAAAAAATTCTCTGAAAAACAGAAGGAAGCTGTCCTGCGTTTTTTATAATAATAAACAGGGTAATGACAAAATATAATCCTGCCATAACCGGCACGATTACATCCAGAACTTTAACGGTAGCATTTTTTCTAAGGACGATGACAGCTGCTATCAATACAAGCACTATGGTTGTATAGATTGGTGGAATCTTAAAAGCATTTTCAAAGGCAGAGGAAACAGAATTTCCAATCACCTGACTGATTCCACACCAGCAGATCAGTCCGGACACGGCAAATAATACTGCCATGATGGAATGTTTGCGTGCGCTGCCTTTTTTGAGAAAGCAGTGATGAATATAGTAGGCAGGTCCGCCACGATATCCGCCATAGAGCGGATCTTTTTCTTTGTAAATCTGTGCCAGTGTTGCTTCGATAAATGCTGTGGAAGAACCAAGCAGGGCAGTGATCCACATCCAGAAAACGGCTCCGGCACCCCCGAGAGAGATGGCTGCCACCACGCCCACAAGATTCCCCATTCCCACACGGGTTGCCGTGGATATGATCAGAGCCTGCAGTCCGGAAATGGAATTGTTGGTAGAGGAAGTTTTTTTCTCCACTGTAATTTTCAGCATTTCCGGAAAAAGGCGAAACGGCAGAAATCTGGTGCGGACCGTAAAATAAATTCCCGATGGGATCAAAATCAGTACCAGGAGAGAAAGTCCGATGGAACCACCTGTGGGAAGCGGAATCGTAACCAGATCACCCCATAATAAATTATAAACAAATCGAAAAACTGTCATAGTAAAATCCCCTTTTTCATCAAGTAGTATGTTGTATTTCCCATTTAATTAGTATATAGTAAAAATAAATATCCGTAAAATTGATAATCATAATATATAGAATCGAAAAAATAGATGGAGGGAATCGTGGATATAAAGAATCTGGTAACATTTATTCATGTGGCAGAGCTGAACAGTTTTACCAAAGCTGCTGAAAAACTTGGGTATTCCCAGTCGACGGTTTCTTTTCAGATCCGACAGCTGGAAAATGAACTGAATACCCAACTGTTTGAAAGAATCAATCATACAATCGCATTGACGGAAACAGGGGTACAAGTGTTGAACTATGCCCATCAGATCAGTAAACTGACACAGGAACTGGAAAAAAACATGAAGAAGGAAGAAGAAGTCAGCGGTCATGTCCGTCTGGCCATGGCAGATTCTCTTTGCTATTCTTTGTTGGGAGAAAAATTCCCGGACTTTCGGGAACAATATCCGGGAATTATGCTGAAAATTATTACAGCAGGGACCGAAGAAATGTTTCGGCTGATCAATCATAATGAGGTGGATGTGATATTGACACTGGATAATCATATTTATAATACGGAATATGTTATCGTGAAGGAAGAAAAGGCGGCGATGCATTTTGTGGCGGACAGAAATTGTCCGCTGGGTCAAAAAGAATCCATTTTGGTTCAGGATCTGATACAAATGCCATTTATTCTCACGGAAAAAGGAATGAGTTACCGCAGGTTGATGGACGAAAAACTGGCGGAAATGTCCATGGAAATCCTACCGGTTTTAGAAATTGGCAGTACCAGCCTGATCTGTTCCCTTGTGGAACAGGGAGCGGGTATTTCTTTTCTTCCTGATTATGTGACGGAAAAAGAAGTGGCAGCAGGAAAAATGATTCGTCTTAAGGTGTCTGATTTTGAAATTGATGTATGGAAACAGCTTCTTTATCATCGGGACAAATGGATTTCTCCTCAGATAGAATCAGTGCTCCAATATTGTGTCAACAGAGAGTTTTCATCATAAGGAAAACAAGAAAGAGGTGATTGGATATGCGTATTCTGGTGGCAGAGGATCAAAAGGATCTGAATGATATTATTGTGAAAGAACTGAGACAAAATCATTATACCGTGGATTCCTGTTACGATGGGGAAGCGGCACTGGACTATATCCGATGTGCGGAGTATGATGCTGTGATCCTGGATATTATGATGCCGCGAAAAACAGGAATCGAGGTGGTAAAGCAGCTTCGAAGAGATAAAAACCATGTGCCGGTTTTATTATTGACTGCTCTTGACAGTATAGAAGACAGGGTGACGGGGCTTGATGCGGGAGCTGATGATTATCTGATCAAACCATTCGCCCTGGATGAACTGACAGCTCGTATCCGGGTAATGCTTCGCAGAGCTTCCGGTCATGTAAGCAACTGCTTTACAGTGGCAAATCTGAAAGTGGATTGTGATAAAAGGACGGTTTTCAGAGACGAAACGGAAATCGTATTATCTTCCAAAGAGTTTGCAGTGCTGGAATATATGATACGGAATCAGGGTATTGTACTGACAAGAGAAAAAATAGAACAGCATATATGGAATTATGATTATGAAGGTGGGTCTAATGTGGTAAATGTTTATATTCGTTATCTTCGAAAGAAAATTGATGACAACTTTGAGCCGAAACTGATTCACACGGTCCGGGGAACCGGATATGTATTGAGGGAAAATGTATGAGACGTTTATCGATAAAAGGAAAGATCACTCTCTGGTATACATTGTTCATGATCGCACTCACGATTATTGTTCTGGGGTTCCTGGGGTTTCTGGGAGACTGGCAGATCATGGAATCCGTCAGAAACCGGCTGGAAACTGCACTAAATGAGAATCTGGAAGAAATAGAATATGATGAAGAGGATGGGATAGAAATCGATGATGACCTGCAGCTTTTTCAGGACGGAGTTTACCTGATCCTTTATGATGAGCAGGGGAATCCTATACAGGGCCGGCTTCCCTATGGATTGGAGGTATCACAGACACCTGCATTTAAAAACGGGGAGATACAAAAAACAGAAATCCAGTCGGTTCGTTGGGTGTTTCTGGATCTTTATAAACCGCTGAACAAAGATAAGGGTGTATGGATGAGAGGAATTATTTCTCAGAGTGAGGCGGAGTATGGGCTGAATATCATTTTCCGTCTGTTTCTGTTTTTGCTCCCTGCTTTTGTCATATTATTTGCTGTTGGTGGGTATTATATTATCTGCAGAGCTTTTGCTCCGATAGAAAAAATGCGGAAAACAGCGGAAGAGATTACGGGCGGCGATGATCTGTCCCGACGGATCCGGCTGGAGGACGGAAAGGATGAAATACACCAGCTGGCAGATACTTTTGATCGGATGATGGACCGGATTCAGGATGTTTATGAGCGGGAGAAGCAGTTCACATCTGATGTTTCCCATGAGCTTCGGACACCGTCATCCGTGATCGTCACACAGGCGGAGTATGCTTTGCGTTATGACAATCCTTCCGGAGAATTGAAAGAAAGGCTGCAGGTGATTTTGTCCCAGTCGAAAAAGATGTCAGGGATGATCTCCCAGCTTCTGATGTTGGCACGAGCGGATCAGGGGCGGGTCAAATTGCAGAAGGAAAAAATCAATCTGAGTGAACTTCTGGAAATTATTGCGGAAGAGGAACAGGAGAGAGCGAAAAAAAGGCAGATTCAGCTACACACGGATTGTCAGCCGGAAATCTGTATGATGGGCGATGAAACCATGCTGATGAGGTGTTTTATCAATCTGATCGAAAATGCAATTGTATATGGGAAGGACGGAGGGAATATCTGGATCGGCCTGACAAAAGAGGAAAACCGTATTTCAGGATATGTTCGAGATGATGGAATCGGGATCAGTAAAGAGAATCTTCCGAGAATCTGGGAACGTTTCTATCAGGTAGATACCTCCCGATCTCCCTCTTCAGAAGGAAATTCCGGTTTGGGGCTTCCAATGGTAAAATGGATTGTAGAAGCTCATGGGGGAGAAATTACAGTGGAAAGCTGTCTTGACAAAGGGACGATTTTTTCTTTTCATTTTTAATCTTATTTTAATCTTCATTATGTAAAATGAGACCATGAAATGAAGAATGCTTACAGGAGGTAGAAAAGATGAAATATACAATTACACGGATTTTAAGTATTATGGTAATTACTCTGACACTTGTGGGATGCGGAACCAGAACAGACACGGCTTCTCCAAATGAGACATCGGAAGTTCGTCCTCAGGAGACAGTGATTTCGGAAGAGAATACAGGAACAGCGGATACAGAGAAAACCGTTGATACCGGAGATACAGCGAATACAGCAGATAAAGAAGAGACGGCTGATACGAAAAATTCAGCAGCGCAGCAGGGAACCGTGATATCGGAAGAAGAGGCGAAGGCAATCGCACTGAAAGATGCCGGATTAACAGAAGAAGAAGTGAGCGGTATTCGTGTGAAGCTGGAAACCGATGACGGAGTACAGGAATACGAAGTGGATTTTTACGCAGGGGATAAGGAATACGATTATGATATCGACGCACAGACAGGCGAAATCCGTAGTAAGGATATGGATATTGACGATGACTTCAACAAAACAAAATCCGTAAAAACAGCAGTTACCGAGGAAGAAGTGAAAAAGATCGTACTGGAAAAAGTACCACAGGCAGCAGAAAAAGATATCAGGATGCATTTGGATTATGATGACGGAAGAACGATTTATGAAGGTTCTGTAGTCAGCAACGGAGTGGAATATGATTTTGAGATTGATGCTGACAGCGGTAAAATCCTGGAATGGGAAGAAGAACATTGATTAAGAGAGCCATTTGAGCTCTCTTTTTTTATATCATAGGAAAGTGCTTCGCATTTTCCTATGATATAAAAACCCTCCGGGGGGATGCACACGGTGCGCATAGGAAAGCTGCTAAAGCAGCTACGCATCGGCGCTCAAAGTGTGCAAGCCCCTCATGAGTGAGGGGTATGGGGAGTTGAAGTGGGTTTGCCCACTTTGTTCTTACAGGAGAGGAGATTGTCTGCTTGCTTCACATGGGGAATGATGATAGAATGAACAAGGAAAATGGATCAAATAACAGCAAAGCTCTTATAAGGATTGTGACGGGTGGCATCTGTGAAAGCAAATAGTAAAGATACAAAACGAATGAATAAGATCAGGATCATAAAATTTATATCAAAAAAAGGTATTACCTCAAAAGCGGAGATTTCATCTGAGTTACAGATCAGTATGCCGACAGTTCTTCAAAATGTAAAAGAACTGGTGGAGGAAGGTCTGGTGACAGAGAGTGGTGAATATGCATCTACAGGAGGACGAAAAGCGAAAGCACTTTCAATCGCAGAAGGAATCGGCTATACAGTCGGAATGGATATTACTGCCAATCATATCACTTTTGCGCTTGTAGATATGAGACGGGAGCTTGTGGAAAAGTTACGGGTAAGGATTGCCTTTGAGAACATATATTCTTATTATGAAAAAATGGTGGAAAATCTGCTGACATTTATTGAGCGGACCGGAGTGGACAAAGGCAAGATTACCGGTGTGGGAATTTCTCTGCCCGGAATTGTCAATCAAGAAGAAAAGCTTCTGCTTCGTTCTCATGCGTTAAATGTGGAAAATGTCAGTTTTAAAATGATAGAAAATATGATCGGTTTTCCCTGTGAACTGGAGAATGACGCAAACAGTGCGGCGTATGCAGAACTGCTTGGGAACGGCAGCGATGCGGTGTATCTGTCACTCAGTAATACAGTAGGAGGCGCAATCTGTCTTCATAATAAACTGTATCGTGGTGAAACATTCAAAAGTGGTGAGTTCGGTCATATGGTGATCGAGAAAAACGGAAGAAGATGCTATTGCGGTAAAAACGGATGTGTGGATGCGTATTGTTCTGCAAAGGTTTTGCAGAGCAGGACGGATGACAACCTGGAAACGTTTTTTACGAAGATACGGGAAAAAGACCCGGAATGTATGGAAGTTTGGGAAGAATATCTGGATGATCTGGCAGTGACGGTTACAAATCTGCGGATGGCTTTTGACTGTGATATCGTACTGGGAGGTTACGTAGGCGGTTATCTGGAAGAGTTTCTCCCGGAACTGAGCAGAAAAATCATGAAGTATAATAACTTTGATCTGGATACTTCTTATTTGCGGACAGGTCGATATAAGCTGGAAGCTTCTGCATATGGTGTCACTTTAAAATTTGTTGAGAAATACTTTGATTCGCTGAGATAGGCAGATTGTAGATGTAAGAGGAAAGAGTGCGATGACGGATAAACAACATAACAGAACAACTGAAAAAAAATTTTGTGGTGTAAAATTGGAAGATATGGCGTCTTTATTTATTCTGACAGCAGGAACGTTGTGGGGAATGATCGGACTATTTTCCAGTGCTATGTCTGAAGGGGGTTTTTCTTCCATAGAAATTACATTTATCCGAAATGCCGTGGCAGCCGTAGGACTGTGGATATATCTTCTGATTTTCCAAAGGAAACTGATCCGGATAGAAATAAAAGATATCTGGATGTTTTTGGGGACAGGGATTTTAAGTATTGTATTTTTTAATATTATGTACTTTACCACGATTCAGCTGTCCACACTGTCGATTGCGGCCATTCTGTTATATACGGCACCTTGTTTTGTCATGGTGATGTCGGTTTTATTTTTTCATGAAAAACTGACAAAAGCGAAAGTCGTTGCATTGATCTGCGCATTTTGCGGCTGTGTATTTACCACAGGAATTGTGGAAGGAATGTTGTCCGGGCAGGGAGCGGGAAATATCACATGGATTGGAATCGTGACAGGAATCTGTTCGGGAATCGGTTATGCGCTGTATTCTATATTCGGAAATATTGCATTGAAAAAATATCATACAGAAACAGTGACGGCGTACACTTTTTTGATTGCCGCAGTGTCATTGCTGCCTTTTTGTCTGAAGGAAGAATTAATCGCCAGGATGCAAAATAGTTCCATGGCGGCAAATGCCCTGGGAATCGGTTTGGTATCCACCCTGGCTCCCTTTTGTTTCTATACAACAGGACTCAAATACACCGAGCCCGGAAAAGCATCCGTAATGGCATTTGTGGAGCCTATGGTGGCAACACTGATTGGGATTTTTATACTACATCAGAAAATAACCATAACAGGAATTGCGGGAATACTATTGATATTCATTTCCATTGTAATCTTAAATTCCAAAAAACATACTTGTTGATTTACATACATAACACACCAATGTTCGCATTTGTTTTGATTGCGTGTGGCCGATAAAGTAAAGGGGCTGATAATATTATCAGCCTCATTATACTATTTCTATCTCACGAATCAAAACTAAAAATAATCCTTCACAAGTTTAGCAACGGTTCCCGACAGCAGCAGCAGTGCAATCAGGTTCGGGATGACCATCAGACCGTTGAAGGTATCGGCGATACTCCAGAGAAGCCCCAGATCCATGGTGGCTCCCAGAATAGCGACCAGAGAATACACCAGCATAAAAGGTTTGTTAATCTTACTTCCGAAAATAAATTCGATACATCGGGTGCCATACAAACCCCAGCCAATAATAGTGGAGAAAGCGAAACAACAGAGTGCTACTGCTGTAAAAATAGATACCCAGTTGCCGTAGGTGGAAGTAAATCCCTGAATTGTAAGTTCAGCTCCGGCATCCACACCATAAGTGATGGGAATACCACTGCAGAGAATGACCAGTGCGGTCATGGTACAAATCACGATGGTGTCCATAAATACCTCGAAAATCCCCAAAAATCCCTGTCTGACAGGATCGCTTGTATCAGCAGCCGCATGGGCGATGGAGCCTGTACCGAGACCGGCTTCATTTGAGAAGATACCGCGGGATACTCCTTTTTTCATACTGAGGAACATACTTCCGATCACACCGCCCGTAATAGCGGATGGAGTGAAGGCACCTTTGAAAATGGAAACAAAGACAGAAGGAACATGTTCAATATTCAGAAGGATTACCCCAAGTGCCAAAACCAGATATAAAAGAGCCATGAACGGAACCAGTTTTTCTGTTACTTTTCCGATACGTTTGATTCCTCCAAGGAGAACCAGTGCCACAAGAATGGCAATCACGATTCCGAGAATAAGGTTGAATACGGAAATCTGTTTATCTGAAAGTACATGGTAGTTGAGCAGTGCGGAATCAATGGCGCTGGTGATGGTGTTTACCTGAGTGGCATTGCCGGTACCGAATACGGTAAGAACTCCAAGAGCGGAGAAAATAACGGCAAGCCAGTGCCAACGGGGACCGAGACCGTTTTTTATGTAATACATGGGACCGCCTACCCAGTCACCATTTTCATTTTTCTCACGGAAATGTACAGCCAGTGTTACCTCAGAAAACTTGGTACACATTCCGAGCAGAGCGGACATCCACATCCAGAAAACAGCACCGGGCCCTCCGATTGCGATGGCGCCGGCTACTCCGGCAATATTTCCGGTACCTACGGTAGCCGCCAGTGCAGTACAGACCGCCTGAAAAGGTGTAATAGAGCCATCAGACGCTTCTTTTTTATGAAACATTCGTCCTACGGTCACACGGAACGTGTAACCAAACTTACGAAATTGAAGAAAACGGGTGCGAAAACTGAGAAGCAGGCCGGCACTGACAATGCAGATCATGGCAGGGACTCCCCAGACAAAACTGTTGACGTTGTCATTGATTTGTTTAATTGTCTCTAACATTTTTTATTCCTTTACTTACAGATTTTCCTAATATGATACCATGAGATGAACAAAAAGTACAGAAAAAAGGAGTCTGATTTTGTAAAAATCTACAAAATCAGACTCCTTTTTTGCTCAGATACTGGTGTTTTTACAAGAGTTGTCAGTAGTTATACGCGCCTTCATAACGGTAACAACTTTCTTTTTTTCGGGAAAGCTCCGTGCAGGTGCTGCACCTGTCGCAGAATTCCTGTTCATAGCAGGTGGAGCAGACGCAGCCTTTGCATTTCTCCCGATGATAAGAAGAAGTACTGGAAAAAGGAACTTTTTCTTTATCAATATCCGGATTACTCATGACCGCACCTCCTTTATAGCATCATTATAACGCTGCGGCAGGAGAATTACCAGATAATGTTTTAATATTGGAAGGCACAAGATTTTGCTAATGACAAGAACAGAGTTTTTCGTTATAATAATGTGGTATATAGCAAAGGGAAGATGACTCACGCCCCAGGCGTAGAGGAACAGTCCTGAATGGGAAAAGAGGATGACAGAAAATGAAGAATGAATTATTTTCCATTGGGCCATTTACCGTCTATGGATATGGACTGATGATTGCAATCGGTATCATTGCAGCTTATCTCACCGGTGAATATCGGGCAAAAAAGCATAAACTGGATTCGGATCAGATTTTTTCCATTGTAATCTGGGCCGTTGTTGGCGGACTTTTAGGAGCAAAAATTCTATACATTATTACACAGATCAAGGAAATAGCTGCAAATCCCCGGATTCTGCTGGATGTTGCAGATGGATTTGTTGTGTATGGAGGAATCATCGGAGGGATTCTGGCGGCTATGATTTACTGTCGGGTAAAGAAACTTCCGTTTTTAAAATATTTTGATCTGCTGATGCCATCGGTAGCGCTGGCTCAGGGATTTGGAAGAATCGGATGTTTTCTGGCAGGCTGCTGTTATGGGAAAGAAACAGAAAGCATGATCGGAATCGTATTTCATGATTCTGCGTATGCACCCAATGGTGTAAGTCTTCTGCCGACTCAGCTCATATCCAGTGGACTGAATTTCCTTCATTTCGTGCTGCTGGTATGGCTGACTAAGAAAAAGAAAGGAGACGGACAGATTGCAGGTCTGTATCTGGTGCTTTACAGTGTGGGAAGATTTATTCTGGAGTTTTTCAGAGGAGATTTGATCCGGGGTTCTGTAGGAGGGTTATCTACCTCTCAGTTTATAGCAATTTTTGTGTGTCTGGCCGGTGTTATACTGATTGTTGTACGCAATGGTAAGTTTGAGGAAAATCCTTCTGCGGAAAATGAGTCAGTGGAAAATACGACTGCAGTATAAAAAGAGGAGCGGTGAATATGGAAGAATCCTATAAAAGCTTTGCCCGTGTCTATGATATGTTCATGGATAATATTGACTATCCGCAGTGGTGCGAATATCTGACCGGACTTTTGGAAGAATATGGCATAAAGGATGGACTGGTCCTGGAACTGGGCTGCGGCACGGGGAGCATGACAGAGCTTCTTGCCCAAAAAGGTTATGACATGATCGGAATTGACAATTCTCCGGATATGCTTGAGATTGCCATGGAAAAAAGAGAAGAATCCGGTCATGATATTTTGTATCTGCAGCAGGATATGAGAGAATTTGAACTATATGGCACTGTCAGGGGAATCGTCAGTGTCTGCGATTGTATGAATTATATTTTGGAGGAAGAGGAGCTTCTTCAGGTGTTCCGGTTGGTCAACAATTATCTGGATCCCGGCGGCATTTTCATATTTGATATGAATACGCCTTACAAATATGAAAATCTGATCGGGGATACGACCATAGCGGAAAATCGTGAGGAAGGAAGTTTTATCTGGGAAAATTATTTTGATGAAGAAACCCGGATCAACGAATATGCATTAACTCTGTTTATTCAGGAAAGCGAAGATCTATATCGAAAGTATGAAGAGTTTCATTACCAGAAAGCTTATGATGTGCAGAATGTGATCGGACTGCTGGAAGAGGCTGGATTGGAATTTGTGGCAGTGTATGATGCATTTACTCATGAAACACCCCGCCCTGACAGCGAGAGGATTTATCTGATCGCAAGGGAATGTGAAAAAAAGATTCCGTAATATGTGTGTAATGCAGTACAGAAAGGGATAAAACCGATAGAAGAGAAAGAGGAGAATGTGTAATGAGTGATTATATTATAAGAGCAACAGCAGCAAACAGTCAGATTCGTGCATTTGCGGCAACGACAAAAGATGTGGTGGAGACGGCAAGAAAGGCACACAATACCAGCCCGGTAGCTACCGCAGCACTGGGACGTCTTCTGACAGGCGGTGCTATGATGGGTGTTATGATGAAGGGGGATGATATTCTGACCCTTCAGATCAAATGCAGCGGTCCCATCGGTGGACTTACTGTGACGGCAGATTCCAGAGGAAATGTAAAAGGTTATGTAAATAATCCGGATGTTATACTTCCGGCAAATGAAAAAGGAAAACTGGATGTAGGAAAAGCACTGGATCTGGGAATACTGAGTGTAATTAAAGACATGGGCCTGAAAGAACCCTATGTGGGACAGGTGGAACTGAAAACAGGAGAGATTGCAGATGATCTGACCTATTATTTTGCCAGCAGTGAACAGGTGCCATCTGCTGTAGGTCTGGGAGTACTGATGGAGAAAAATAATACAGTCCGTCAGGCAGGAGGCTTTATCATTCAGCTTATGCCGTTTGCAGAAGAGAAAGTGATCGCACAGCTGGAAAAGAATCTGGAAGAAGTAACTTCTGTCACAGAACTTCTGGATCAGGGCTGTACACCGGAGATGATACTGGAAAAACTTTTGGGTAACCTGGGACTGGAGATCAATGAAAGGACAGAGACAGCTTTTCATTGTAATTGCGATAAAGTGCGTGTGGGGAAAGTACTGATCAGTCTTGGAGAAAAAGAATTGCAGCAGATGATCGATGAGGGAAAAGAGATTGAGTTGAATTGTCATTTCTGCAATACCAATTATACTTTCAGCGTGGATGAACTGAAGGAATTATTGACACTGGCGAAAAAATAAGAGAAAAATGAAGTGTGCCGGGGAACGGGCAGAGAGGAAAAAATTATGAAGAATGGTTTTATTAAAATGGCAGCCGGAACGCCCAAGATTCAGGTGGCTGACTGTATTCATAATACGGAAGAAATTCTTCGTTTGATAAAGAAAATGGAACAGGCTGGTGCTAAGATTATGGGATTTCCGGAGCTTTGTATCACCGGATATACCTGCCGTGATCTGTTCTGGCAGAATGTTTTGCTGGAAAGTGCGAAAGAGAGACTTCTGTGGCTGGCAGATCAGACAAGAGATGTGGATGCGCTGATTATAGTCGGACTGCCGATGGAAGTGGAGGGAAAGCTGTATAACGTAGCTGCCGTCTTAAACAGAGGGAAGATTCTTGGGCTTGTGCCAAAGACGAATCTGCCTAATTATGCAGAATATTATGAGGCACGCCAGTTTACTCCTGCAGATGATAAGATGCGCGAAGTGTGTCTTGAGGGAGAAAATGTGCCATTTGGTACAAACCTGATTTTTGCCTGTGAAGAGATGAAAGAACTGCAGATTGCTGTGGAAATCTGTGAAGATCTGTGGGTGCCGAATCCGCCCAGTATCCGTCATGCTCTGGCAGGGGCCAATGTACTCATCAATCTGTCAGCCGGTGATGAGATCACAGGAAAGGATAAATATCGCCGGGAACTGGTGAACGGACAGTCTGCCCGACTGGTGTGTGCTTACCTGTATGCTACAGCCGGTGAGGGAGAGTCTTCTACCGATCTGGTATTTGGAGGTCATAACCTGATCTGTGAAAATGGTTCTGTACTGGCAGAGGCAAAGCGTTTTGTCAATGAGACCATTTACGGGGATGTGGATGTAAAACGACTGATTGCCGAGAGAAGAAGAATGACTACATTTCCGGCGGCAGACAGGGAAGGATATCGGACAGTATCTTTTGAACTGAGACGGGAAGAAACCCGACTGACAAGAGTATTTCCGGCAAAGCCTTTCGTACCGTCCAATAAAGCAGAACGGGAAAAACGGTGTGATGAGATCCTTTCTATCCAGGCTATGGGTTTGAAAAAACGCCTGGAGCATACCCATTGCCAGAGCGCAGTGCTGGGAATTTCCGGAGGCTTAGATTCTACCTTGGCTCTTTTGGTGACGGCAAGAGCTTTTGATTATCTGCATATGGAAAGATCAAAGATTACGGCAGTTACCATGCCATGCTTTGGTACAACAGACCGTACCTATCGCAATGCCTGTGAACTGACAAAGAAGCTGGGAGCAACGCTCAGAGAAGTTGATATAAAAGAAGCTGTCAATATTCATTTCCGTGATATTGGTCATAATTCGGAAAAGCATGATGTAACGTATGAGAATTGTCAGGCCAGAGAGAGAACGCAGGTGATCATGGATATTGCCAATCAGACCGGCGGCATGGTGATCGGAACGGGAGACCTGTCTGAACTGGCCCTGGGATGGGCCACCTACAATGGTGATCATATGTCTATGTATGGAGTAAATGCTTCAATTCCCAAGACTCTGGTACGTCATCTGGTACGCTATTTTGCGGATACCTGCGGGGATGTAGAGTTGTCAAATATTTTGCTGGATGTTTTGGATACACCGGTGAGTCCGGAACTGCTTCCGCCTAAGGATGGAGAGATTGCACAGAAGACAGAAGATCTGGTGGGTCCGTATGAACTTCACGATTTCTTCCTTTATTATATGCTGCGTGCGGGATATGAGCCGGATAAGATCTACCGGATTGCCTGCAAGACATTTGATGGGGTATATGAGAAAGACGTTATTTTAAAATGGCTGAAGAATTTTTATCGTAGATTTTTCATGCAGCAGTTCAAACGTTCCTGTCTGCCGGATGGTCCGAAAGTGGGAACCGTGGCAGTGTCACCAAGAGGCGATCTTCGTATGCCAAGTGATGCCAGTGCCAGAATCTGGCTGGATGAGGTGGAAAAGTTGGGAGAAAGAAGATAGGAAAGCTGTCTGCAGTAACAAGATAGATGATAATAAAGGGGTAGTTATATGTTGCAGGATTTAATGAAAGATGCAGGATTTCCGCAGGATGCGATAGAGGAACTGCTGGGATTAGAGGAACGGCTGGAGAAAGAAGATAAGTGGAATCGAATATCGGATATGGCAAAGAAAATTATGGATTCATTGTCGGAAAAAGATATTCTGGTGAAAACACTGAAGGAAACTGAAAGCTGGGAAGAAGAGCTGGGGATTCACCGATATACGTTGGATCTTTTAGTACTGCTCTGCTGCTGGCAGATTTTGGAGGGCCGATACAGAGAAAGAAACCTTTCCATGGAAATTTTCACAAATTCACTGCGGGATCTGGAGTTTAAGAGAAAAGAATGCCAGGATGTCTATGGAGTGAATGGAATTTTTGTGGGATTCTGGTATGACCGTTTTTTTGATATTTCCCGGTTTGCACTGGGGAGACTTCAGTTTGAGCTGATTCCGTATCCGTTTGAAAAAGAATATACGGAAAAAGGTCGGACAGTACGAAAAGGCGATACAGTGATCAATGTGCACATTCCTTCGGACGGTCCCTTGCGAAAAGAAGATGCAGATGCCGCCTTTCAGATGGCAGAGGATTTTTACAGAGGAAAACTGATGGACGGGAAAACACCGGATGCCTATATTTCCGAAGAGCCGGCGGCATTTATGATGGAATCCTGGCTGCTGGATCCGGATCTGATGAATCTTTTGCCGGAGGGAAATCTGAAAAACTTTGTTGAAAGATTTACACTGCTTACTTATGAAAAGGCAGAGCAGTTTGGGGATGGCTGGAGAGTTTTTCAGAATGAGTGGAAAAGAACTCCGGAAGAACTTCCCCGCCGGACAAAACTGCAGAAAGCCATTGCAGACTATCTGCAGAAAGGCGGAAAACTCGGAGAAGGGTATGGTATTTTCGTGCGTTAGATATGGGCAGACAGCTGTGAAGTGAATTCTGTGTACATCGTTCATGATTCAGGGGTGGCTTTGGCAAGTGCTGATTTGATTGCTTCCAAAAGAAGCATGGAGGTGTATTTGCTGTCATCCTCATATGTAATGTTATCGGTTGATTGCGTGGCATAGATCTGTGTTGCCAGATTTTCCAGTGCAGGCTCCACCAACGGATACATGGCAGTAGTAGCTTCGCTCAGATTTACCAGTTCGATGGAATTGATATGATTGCTGTCTACAGTAACCTGGACATCGAAACTGTTGTCATTCAGCTCTATGGCGGTAGTATAGACCCCGGCCACATATTGGTCAGGTTCTGCCGTCTGAGCTGTGGCAGCGGTTTCCATGTCCTTTTTTGGTCCGAACATTATTACAAGGAGAGCAATCATCAATATGGCAAGAATAAGAAAAGCAACGGTGTAGATTACTTCCTTCATATGTAATACAACGATTTTGGTTTTGGAACTCATATACACACTCCTTTTACGGACATTGGTTTTTCTATATTTTATGTGAGAAGGAAAAATATATGACTGGAAGTTGTGAGTGTGATCTGCGGGAAATTATCCATGTAAAATTATTTTCTATATGCCCAGATTAGAGATTTCATTCCGGTCCATCGATGCGAATTGCATATCACTGCTGTGATATACCTTCACGGAGCGTATGGCAGCAAAATCAGCGAATATGTACGCAAGAATAGAGCCATATGTAAAAGAGCAACTTAATGTTATACGATAATGTAAGATAAAAGATAGGTAAAGAGGCGAAATTCCAAAAGGAATCATCGCCTCTTTGTTTAGTGCTTCTTGATATCACTATAAAAATAGTAGGTTCCCGCAGTTACCTGATGGCTGACCCCATCAATGATAATGGTTGTATCTACAGGAGTAGTGATTTCATATCTCCAGCAGTTTTCTTCGTGTTTCCATTCGGAAGACACCAGTCCGTGTCTGGTTTCGATGGATGCTTTTAACCAGTCAAGGCGTGTGTCAGGATAAGGTTTGATCAGGATTTTTTCATATCCGGGTGCGGATTCTACGGTATTGATTCCGGCAGCCACTGTGTAGATCCAGTCTGCAACGGAACCGTAGGCATAATGATTGTAGGAGTTCATGTCAGCACTCCAGAAATTACCGTCTTCCATGATACCATCCCAATGTTCCCAGATAGTGGTAGCACCTTTGGTTACCGGATAAAGCCAGGATGGATATTCTTCCCGTAATAATAAAGTGTAAGCCAGTTCCAGATGACCGTACTTACTGAGGACATGTAACAGATACGGTGTGCCGACAAATCCGGTTTCCAGATGATTGCCACAGTCAACAATCATTTTTGCCAACTGGTCAGCAACAGCCTGACAATCCTTTGCCAGCTGGAAATGAGCAGCAAGAACACATTCTGTCTGTGTATGGTAAATGGGATATTGTCTGCGGAAAGCGTTCACAATATCAGCATACAGCTTTTCAAATTCAGATACGTCTTCTCCTAACACATTTCCTGCCTTGATAACCAGGGATGTGGAATATGCATAGAATGCAGAGGCAATGAAGGATTCATCACTGGAACCTTTATAACTTCCCGATGGGGCATCCAGGCCAAGCCAATCGCCATAGTGTTCGCCGCCGGTCCATAAATAAGGAGTTGTGGTATGTGTAGTAATATAGTTTATCCATTTTTTCATGCTGGTAAATTGCTGCTTTAGTATATCAGTATTGCCGTATGCCAGATATACGGTCCATGGACAGATCGTTGCGGCATCGCCCCAGGCAGAACTTGCATTTGGATTTTGCAGTAAGTCAGGAATTACGTGACCTACATAACCATTTTTCGGTTGGTCGGCAGCAAGATCGGCAAGCCATTTGGAATAGAACTTTTCGGCATCATAATTCAGACAGGCCGTGCGGACAAATACCTGCGCATCCCCGGTCCATCCCAGACGTTCGTCCCTCTGTGGACAGTCTGTTGGCACATCTACAAAATTTCCTTTCTGTCCCCAAATGATATTAGAAAAAAGCTTGTTCAGTTTTGTGTTGGAACAACTGAAATAGCCGGTACGTTTCATGTCCGAATGAACAGCAATAGCGGTAAATGTGTCCAGAGTCACTTTGTCGGTTCCACCCGGAAACTCATTGACCCGAATATAACGGAAACCCCAGAAGGTTAGCTTTGGCTTGTAAGTCTGTTTCCCGTCACAGCAAATATAACGATACTGAGCTTTGGCAGAACGGTAGTTTTCCGTATAGAAGTTGCCCTCTTTATCCATAACTTCGGCAAAGGAAAGATCAAGAACATCTCCTGTTTTCCCTTCCAGCGTGGATTCTACGTAACCGGTCACTTCCTGACCAAAATCAATCACAGTTTCTCCTTTGGGAGTTGTAAAAATGCGGGCGGCTGCGATATGTTCCTGTTCACGGATTTCCTCGCCCTGCTGAGGAATCAATGTATCAGAAGGACCCTGAAAGCAGACGGCGTTACGATCAAAGGTCGATTCATAAGAAGCATCGTAGATTTCCCCGTCATATATTTCCGAAAACCGAATTTTGCTTTCTGCGTACTTCCAGGTTTCATCGGAAATGATGGTTTCACAGGTACCGTCTGCATATTCAAGCATCAGCTGAACAAGAAGACCTGCAGGCTGTTTCATCAGTGACTCCTGATAGGGAGAGGCCGCAAAGCCGGGCATAGGGCTGCGGTACCATCCTTTACCGACGGTAACAGTGAGTTGGTTTTTTCCTTCTAAAAGATCAGTGACATCATAGGTCTGATATTGAAGTCTTTTGTGATAAGAAGTCCATCCCGGAGCCAGGACAAAATTCCCTACACGTTTCCGGTTCAACATGGCTTCATAAACTCCAAGAGCTGTGATTGTCATGGCGGCTTTTCTTACCTTACCGGATACAGCAAAATCCTTTAAAAATACGGGTGCTGCATCGCAGGGATCCATACCGGGTTTGATCCATTTTGCTTTCCAGTTCATAATGTGATTACCTCCTTTTTGAAATAGAACGAAATTGTGTGAATTCTATAAATCTTTCTTGATAATAAATATAGCAGGGTATATGATAATAAAAAACAGTTGTTTTTGATATAAATACAGGGGTATTTTAACCTTATCACGGAAAAGGAGAGAGGAAATGGAGCAGTCCTCTAAAGTATTGTTACAAGAAATAGCACAAAAACCGTCGGATAAACTGGTGGTAAAATATTTTGAGCAGGAAGACACAAATCTGCACGATCATGATTGTTTTGAATTGGCTTATGTGGTAGAGGGAAGTGCGGTACAAACATTAAATGGTATGTTGGAACCGGTAAGTCAGGGGGCGTATTTCATTATTGATTATGGGAGTAAACATAACTATCAGGATTGTAAAAATCTGATACTGATCAATTGCCTTTTTCAGCCGGAAATAGTGAATGCAGCACTGGGAAATTGTATTTCTTTTGATGAACTTATGAGAATCTGTATGATTCGTTATTATAAAAATTATCCGGACTGGACACCAGCCGACAGTATTTTTTATGATGAAGATAAGAGAGTTCTTCGCCTTCTGGAAGAAATGATGGAAGAATATAACCGGCGGGAAATTGGCTATCAGGAGATTTTCCGCGGAAAATTATTTGAAATATTGCTCATAACATTGCGTAAAGTGGTGCAGAAAAAGGCAATGGTATCTGTGCGTTCCTGTGAAAAAAGCGACTTAATTCTGGAATCAATAGATTACCTGGATAAAAATTACAGAAGTAAGGCACCATTAAGAAGATTCTGTGAGGAAAAACATTATAGCATACAATATGTCAGCAGAAAGTTCAAAAAAGAAACAGGAGTCACTTTTCTGGAATATCTCCAAAAGGTACGTATCAGAAAAAGCTGTGAGCTGTTGATCGAAAGTGAAATGTTGATTCCGGAGGTGGCTGATCGGGTTGGATATGATGACATGAAATATTTTCATCAGATATTTCGTAAAATAGTAGGAATGTCACCTGGGGAATATCGGAAATTGGTTTATAATATATGAAAAATGATGGAAAGACAGTAATGATTCCGACAAGAAAAGTGAAGGTGGCAGGTTTCACAATCTTTACAATATTAAAAGAACCAGTTGAAAAAAAAAATAATTTGCCATATAATAATTAAGTAATCAAAGGGGAGCTGACTGAAGTCGGCTGAGAGGAAACTGATTGGTTTCGACCCATAACCTGATTTGGATAATGCCAACGTAGGGACATAACACCAGTATATGATGGAGATGCCTGCGGGTGTCTCCTTTTTAGGTTTTCCTATAATCGGAAATTGTTTTCAGGTAATAGGAACGCATACATACAGCGGCAGATTGGGGACACCACCTTTTGTCGTTTTTTATCAAGTACACCTTGATGTACTTGATGCGAGATGTGCGGTGCAAAGCCCCTCATGAGTGAGCGATATGGGGAGTTGAAGTGGGCTTACCCACTTTGTTCCACATCTCTGTAATCCTTTGGAGGGTATATCTTCGAAGGAGATAGTTGCATAAGTGTTTGGAATGGAGGAAAGGAAATGGAAAACTACACAACACAAATGGATGCAGCCAGAAAAGGCGTCATTACACCACAGATTGAGACTGTTGCAAAAAAAGAACATATGCCGGTAGAGCAGCTGATGAAGCTTGTAGCGGAAGGGAAAGTTGCGATTCCTGCCAACAAGCATCACAAATGTCTGGATCCTGAGGGCGTGGGCAGCATGCTGCGTACGAAAATTAATGTAAATCTCGGTGTGTCAAGAGACTGCAAAGACTACAATATTGAGATGGAAAAAGTTATGAGTGCGGTAAATCTGGGAGCTGAGGCCATCATGGATTTATCCAGTCATGGAAATACACAGCCGTTTCGTCAGAAACTTACCGGAGAATGTCCGGTCATGATCGGTACCGTTCCGGTATATGACAGTGTGATTCATTATCAAAGAGATCTGGCTACGCTGACAGCAAAAGACTTTATTGATGTTGTTCGTCTTCATGCGGAAGATGGTGTGGATTTTGTTACTCTGCATTGTGGAATCACCAGAAAGACGATTGAGCAGATTCGTAAACATAAACGGAAAATGAATATCGTAAGCCGCGGAGGAAGCCTTGTATTTGCATGGATGAGCATGACAGGGGAAGAAAATCCATTTTATGAATATTATGATGAGATTCTGGAAATTTGCGAAGAACATGACGTTACCATTTCTCTTGGCGATGCCTGCCGTCCGGGATGTCTTGCGGATGCTACCGATGTGTGCCAGATTGAAGAATTGGTTCGTCTGGGCGAATTGACCAAACGTGCGTGGGATCACAATGTACAGGTTATGGTGGAGGGACCGGGACATGTGCCGCTGGATCAGGTAGCAGCCAATATGGAAGTGCAGAAGAGTATCTGTATGGGAGCACCGTTTTATGTACTTGGACCTCTGGTAACGGATATCGCACCGGGATATGATCATATCACAGCAGCAATTGGCGGTGCAGTTGCAGCTATGAGCGGAGCAGCATTCCTGTGTTATGTGACTCCGGCGGAGCATCTGGCTCTTCCGAACGTGGATGATGTAAAACAGGGAATCATTGCTTCCAAGATAGCAGCACATGCGGCTGATATTGCAAAAGGAATTCCGGGAGCAAGGGATATCGATGATAAGATGGCAGATGCCAGAAGAGCTCTTGACTGGGAGGCACAGTTTGCCTGTGCCCTGGATCCGGAAACAGCGAAAGCCATCCGTGATGACCGTCTGCCGGAAGATGATCACAGTGACACCTGCAGTATGTGCGGAAAATTCTGTGCAGTCCGCAGTATGAATAAAGCGCTGGCCGGAGAATATATCGATATTTTATAAAAAGTATATTTGATTTGTTATAGAGGTAAATGTATTGAGGCTGATAATAGTATATACTGTTATCAGCCAATGTACTTTATTGACCATATAAATCTGCCAGAAAAATATTTTCGTTATTGTTCAAGTGTTTTCGGACTATTAAGCAAAGTTCCCGGTTGCGGACTTTGCTTATTCTGTTATACTGGATATATAATGAGACAAGGGACAAAAGGTCAGTCGCGACATGCTTGCATGTCTGTGACTGACTTTGGGGACCGCAAAAACATGAGAAAGTCTCATCCCATTTGTCGGGCAAATCATATAATGATGCCTGGATCAAAAGTCTTTGACTCTGGCATCATATGAATGTCAACAAATGTTCTGGTAACTCTGGGCAGCAAAGGGTGCACAGAGTTCATTGCCGGAACGGACAGAAGTAGATACAATTTTGATATAAATTCGGGAGGTTTGACATGACAGACAGACAACAGGCCAGAGAACAGGCCAGAAAACGGGCGGAAGAGTTGGTAGGGAGGATGACACTGGAAGAGAAAGCGTCACAGCTTCGGTATGATGCACCGGCGATTCCACGGCTGAAGGTACCGGCTTATAACTGGTGGAATGAGGCACTTCACGGTGTTGCGAGAGCAGGCACTGCAACCAGTTTTCCTCAGGCGATCGGTATGGCAGCGGCATTTGATGAAGAACTGATGAAAGAGGTAGGAGATGCAATTGCTCTGGAAGGAAGAGCAAAATACAATTCTTACAGCAAACAGGGTGACAGAGATATCTATAAAGGACTTACCTTCTGGTCACCCAATGTGAATATTTTCCGTGATCCCAGATGGGGGAGAGGTCATGAGACTTACGGAGAGGATCCTTATCTGACCGGAAAGCTGGGTGTAAGCTTTATCAAAGGACTGCAGGGAGAAGGAGCGGAATTGAAGGCGGCTGCCTGTGCCAAACATTTTGCGGTCCATAGCGGACCGGAAGATCTGCGGCACGAATTTGACGCGCAGGTTTCAGCGAAGGATTTGTGGGAAACCTATCTTCCTGCATTTGAGGCCTGTGTCAGAGAAGGAGAAGTGGAAGCTGTGATGGGTGCCTACAACAGAACTAATGGAGAACCTTGCTGCGGACATACCGTTCTGATGGAAGAGATTCTCAGAGGAAAATGGGAGTTCCAGGGACATTTTGTGTCGGACTGCTGGGCAATCAAGGATTTCCACACCGGTCATATGGTTACAAATACAGCCCCGGAATCAGCAGCACTGGCACTGAAAAAGGGGTGTGACGTAAACTGTGGCAATACTTATCTTCATATCCTGAAAGCGTACCAGTTGGGGCTTGTGACAGAAGATGAGATTACCCAGGCAGCAGTAAGATTGTTTACTACCCGTTTCCTTCTGGGCTTATTTGACGAGACAGAATATGATACCATTTCTTATGATATGGTGGAATGTAAGGAACATCTGGAACTGGCAGCAAAAGCCGCCAGGGAAAGCATGGTTCTTCTGAAAAATAATGATATTTTACCACTGGACAAAGAGCAGGTAAAGACCATCGGTGTGATCGGGCCCAATGCGGACAGCCGCAGGGTTATGATCGGGAATTATTATGGAACTTCTTCTCATTATACGACTGTGCTGGAGGGAATTCAGAAAGAAGCCGGGGAAGAAATCCGTGTTCTGTATGCGGAAGGATGTCATCTTTATAAAGACAGAGTGGAGGGGCTTGCCATGAGACAGGATCGTCTGTCAGAAGCGATGATCGTGGCAGCAAACAGTGATGTAGTGGTACTGTGTCTCGGTCTGGATGAAACCCTTGAAGGAGAAGAGATGGATCAGGGAAACGGTGTCGGCAGTGGAGACAAACAGGATCTGCTTCTTCCGGAAGTACAGAGAGAATTGCTGGACAGACTTCTGGAACAGAGCACACCGGTCATTTTGTGCCTGATGGCAGGAAGTGCTCTTGATATCAGCAATGCGAATGAAAAAGCGGCAGCAATCTTACAGACATGGTATCCGGGAGCCGGCGGAGGAAAACAGGTTGCAGAAGTCCTGTTCGGAAAGATCTCACCGTCAGGAAAACTTCCGGTCACATTCTACCATAATGAGGATCTGACATATATGCCTGCATTTACGGATTACTCGATGAAGGGAAGAACCTATCGGTATCTGGACCGCAAGCCACTGTATCCGTTTGGTTATGGGCTTACCTATGGAAATGTAAAAGTGAAAGAGGTGCAGGTAAGTACTGAAGATGGAGTAAGTTTACAGATACAGGTGAAAAATGAAGGAATCAGAGCGACAGAAGATGTAGTTGAAGTTTACATAAAAAATCTGGAATCCGCATACGCTGTGAAAAATCACAGTCTCTGCGGGTTTGCCCGGGTAGAGCTGGAACCGGGAGAAGAAAAGAAAATCGAAATATTCATTCCGGAATCCGCATTTATGGTGATAGATGATAGCGGAGAGAAAAGGAGAGACGGAAACAGATTCCGGCTATCTGCAGGTACCAGTCAGCCGGATGAAAGAAGCTTTGAACTGACCGGAATACATCCGGTGGAAGTTGAGATAGAAATCTAAGAAAAGGAGTGAATAAAATGGATTTTGAAAATGTAAAGAAAAACCTGGAGAAGCATGGATTTAAAGTATCCTGCTTTGATACTGCAAAAGAGGCAGCTGATTATATTGATTCTCAGGTGGATAACAAAAGTATCGGTTTTGGAGGATCGGTTACACTGGATCAGATGGGGCTTTATGAGCGCTTGTCTGTCCACAATCAGGTCAGTTGGCACTGGAGAGTGCCGGAAGGGATGACAGGTTCGGAAGTAATTAAGCAGGAAGGTTCTGCAGAAATATATTTTTCTTCCGTCAATGGACTGGCAGAAACCGGAGAAATCATCAATATTGATGGAACTTGCAATCGAATTGCTGATATTTTTTACGGGCATGAAAAAGTCTATCTGGTTGCCGGAGAAAATAAAATCGAGGAAAATTTTCACAGCGCACTTTCCCGTGCAAGAAATATTGCTGCTCCGTTAAATGCAAAACGATTGGGGAAGAAAACGCCGTGTGCTCTCAAAGGAGATCGCTGCTACGACTGTGACAGCCCGGAAAGAATCTGCCGCGGTCTGTCTGTGCTATGGGAGAAACCGGGTGCAGGGGAATTTGAAGTTATCTTGATTCACGAGAATCTTGGCTATTAAGATGAAGATATCGGTGAAAGAAAATCACAGCTGCACGCTTTGTCCCAGAATGTGCCGTGTGGACAGAGACAGCGGACAGAAAGGTTACTGTCGAATGGACAGCACGGTGCGTGGAGCAAGAGCAGCGCTGCACATGTGGGAAGAACCTTGTATCTCGGGAGAAAAAGGCTCGGGTGCAGTGTTCTTTTCCGGATGTACGCTGGGTTGTGTGTTCTGTCAGAACCGACAGATTGCAGATGGAACCTGCGGAAAAGAGATATCGGTGGAAAGACTCAGTGATATATTTCTGGAGCTGCAGGAGAAAGGCGCAGCAAATATTAATCTTGTCACAGCATCTCATTTTGTCCTTCCGGTGATTCCGGCACTGGAATATGCGAAAAGTCATGGCCTGAAGATTCCAGTGGTATATAATACCGGAGGATATGAAAAGGTGGAGACACTGCGGATGCTGGAAGGAATTGTAGATGTGTGGCTGCCGGATTTTAAGTATATGGATTCGGAATTGAGTGAGAAATATTCTCGTGCAAAAGACTATCCTGAGGTGGCGGCTCGCGCACTGGAAGAAATGGTACGTCAGGCAGGAAACTGTATTTTTGATGAGGCAGGATATATACAAAAAGGTGTGATCGTACGTCATCTGATTCTGCCCGGTCATACGGAGGATTCCAAAGCGGTGCTGCAATATCTGTATGAAACCTATAAGAACAAGATTTATATCAGTGTGATGAATCAGTATACACCGCTGCCCCATACGGCAGATATGCCTCCCTTAAATCGGAAGGTAACAAAACGGGAATATGATAGAGTCCTTGATTATGCCCTTTCTTTGGGAATTGAGCAGGGGTATTTTCAGGAAGGCGAAACAGCGGAAGAAAGTTTTATTCCGCTGTTTGATTATGAAGGATTATCTTGAAAGGAGTAAATTATGAAAGTATCAATATTAGGTCCTGGCGGGATCGCCAGATGTATGGCAACAGCAATACAGGGATTAAAAGAGCAGGGAGTAGAGGCATATGCAGTAGCTTCCAGGAATCTGGAGAGAGCAAAAGCATTTGCGGATGAATGGGGATTTGAGAAAGCATATGGTTCTTATGAAGAAATGCTGGAGGACCCGGAGGTGGAACTGGTTTATGTATCCACACCTCATTCCCATCATTATCAGTATGCGAAGATGTGTTTGGAGCATGGAAAGCATGTGCTGGTAGAAAAGGCCTTTACAGTAAATGCTGTACAGGCAGAAGAACTGATTCGCATGTCGGAAGAAAAAAATCTTCTTCTTGCAGAGGCAATCTGGACAAGATATATGCCAAGCAGAAAAATGATCGATGACATTGTAGAAAGCGGTGTGATCGGTGATGTTACATCTTTGACAGCAAATCTGGGATATCCGCTGAAACATGTGGAGCGTCTGCAGAATCCGGAACTTGCAGGCGGAGCACTTCTGGATTTGGGGGTATATCCGATCAATTTTGCACTTATGGTATTCCATGGAGAGGTGAAAGAGGTACAGTCCACAGCCGTCATGTCACCAAAGGGGATTGACTGGATGAACAGCATTACATTGACGTTTGATGACGGGAAAATGGCAGTTCTTCACAGCAACATGCTGGCATTGCCGGATCGGGAAGGCGTGATCAACGGAGAAAAAGGATATATTGAAATCCAGAATATTAATAATTGTGAGGAAATCCGTGTTTACGATGAAAATCGTCAGGTGAAAGAGCGGTATCAGGTACCGGAGCAGATCAACGGATATGAATATGAAGTTCTTGCATGCAAACAGGCTATTTTGGATGGAAAATGTGAGTGTCCACAGATGCCTCACAGTGAAATCCTCAGAGTGATGAGAATGATGGATCAGATCAGAGAAAGCTGGGGCATGAAATTTCCCTGCGAATAGTCAGGAAACAGAGAAAGTGGAACTGAAAGAAGCGAGAGGAGCCATATGTCACTTCAATTTATCTTAGGAAATTCCGGAGCAGGAAAATCGTACTTTTTATTTCAGCATATTATACAGGAAGCGGAGAAACATCCGGAGAAGAATTATCTTGTTATTGTGCCGGAGCAGTTTACCATGCAGACGCAGAAGGAACTGGTATCTTTAAGTCCAAATCATGGAATTATGAATGTGGACGTTTTAAGCTTTCAGCGTCTTGCATACCGTGTGCTGCAGGAGACAGGTGGAGAAAACAGGGCTGTTTTGGAGGAAACCGGGAAAACACTGGTGATCCAGAGAGTGATCCAGGAAGAGGAGAAAAAACTGGGAGTACTGGCAGGAAGTCTGAAAAAGACCGGAACTGTCAGTGAAATGAAGTCACTGGTGTCGGAATTGATACAGTATGATATTCGTCCGGAGCAGATGGATAGTATAGAGAAAAAATCTCGTGAAAGAACGTTTCTGGCATCCAAATTAAGTGATATCCGGATTGTTTATGAGGGATTTGTAAATTATCTGAAGGACCGGTATATTACCGGAGAAGAAATTCTGGATGTTCTGTGTGACAAAATCGGCGAATCCCGTATGATGAAAAATTGCCAGGTAATACTGGACGGATTTACAGGACTTACACCGCTCCAGAATAAGGTTATGAGAAAAATCCTCAAACTATCAGAAAAGGTATGGGTGACGGTCACGCTGGATGAAAAGGTGCCCAGAGAAAAACTGAAAAGTCCCCAGCATCTTTTCAGGATGAGCGGAGCGATGTTGGATCATCTGACCAGACTGGCTGTGGAAGAAAGAGTTGAGGTGGAAGAGGATATCTGGGTGCATCCGGGAAAGTACAGTCGTTTTTCAAAATCTCCTGCACTGGAATTTATGGAGCGTCACCTGTTTCGCTATGGAAGTCCTTCTTATCGCAGAGAACAGGAAGAAATCCAGATATTTGCTGCTTCCAACCCAAGGACAGAGATGGAGGAAATCGCCAGAAGAATTTGTTTTCTGGTGAGAACAGAAAATTACAAATTTGGAGATTTTGCAGTGATTACCGGTGATTTGCCTACCTATGGAAATTATGCGGGACAAGTCATGGAAGAATGCAAGATTCCGTGTTTCATTGATGAAAAACATTCTATTTTGATGAATCCTTTTGTGGAATATCTGCGGGCGGTTCTGAATATGCTGACGGAGCAGTTTACTTATGAAAGTGTATTTCGGTATCTGCGATGTGGATTATCCCGGCTGTCCGTATATGAGACGGATGTACTTGAGAATTATTGTATCGCTGTGGGAATCCGCGGATGGAAACAGTGGAAAGAACATTGGGTCCGTCGTTACAGAGGAATGAAAGACGGTAGTGTGGAAGAGGTAAACTGCATTCGGGAAAAATTTCTGGAGGAAATAGAAACCTTTGTAGAACAGATGCGACAGAGGGATCTAACCGTTGAGCAGAGAACACGCATACTTTATGAGTTTGTCGTCAGAGGAGTTATACAGGAGAAAATTTCACGGCAGGAAGAAGTGTTTGAACGGCAGGGAGAAAAAGCTCTGGCCAAAGAATATTCCCAGATCTACGGAATCATCATGAATCTGATGGATAAGCTGGTACAGGTACTGGGAGAGGAAACAATATCGCTCGCTGATTATCAGCAGCTTCTGGAAGCAGGATTTCAGGAGGCACAGGTGGGGGTTATTCCTCCCTCTGCAGATCAGGTGCTTGTGGGAGATATGGAGCGAACCCGTCTGAAAGATATTAAAGTCCTGTTCTTTGCGGGGGTGAATGATTCTGTCATTCCGAAACGTCAGGGGAGGGGCGGACTTTTGTCGGAAGCAGACAGAGAATTTCTGGAAATGCAGGATGTTGAACTGGCACCGACATCACGGGAATCCATGTATATACAGAAGTTTTATCTGTATCTGAATCTGACAAAGCCCAGTCGTCGGCTTATCCTTTCCTATGCAAAATCAGGAAGTCAGGGAAAGACTCAGTCACCGGCGTATCTCATCCCGATGATCTGTCAGTTGTTTCCCAAACTGCAGATACAGGAAAGCGAAGAAAATGGAATCCGACAGGCAGAGCAGGCAGGACAGGCAGTGGAATTTCTTCTTCGGGGGCTGGAACAATCCGGTGAAGAGGAACCTTCAGATGAATGGAAAGAACTCTTGTGCTGGTATCTGAATTCGCCGGAGTGGAAAGAACAGTGTGAAAAGTGGATAGACAATGCATTTCGTCAGAAGCCTGTGGATAAGATAGGAAAAAGTGCAGCCAGAGCATTGTATGGCAATGTACTTGACAACAGTGCAACTCAGCTGGAGCAATTTGCCGCCTGTGCCTTTTCCCATTTCCTTCAGTATGGACTGGAGATCGAAGAACGCCCGGAATATGAATTTCGTGCGTCGGACATGGGCAATGTGATTCATCAGGCATTGGAGAGATTTTCTGTAAATCTGAAAAGGCACAGAATGTCATGGCGGAATCTGACGGATGAACATAGAGAAGCACTGATTGACGAGAGTGTGGATGAAATCATTTTTGATTACGGCAATACGATTCTGGAGAGCAGTGCCCGAAATCGTTATATGATAACGAGAGTAAAACGGATTCTCAGACGGACTGTATGGGCGCTTCAGGAGCAGCTGAAATGTGGAAAATATGAACCGGAGCAGTTTGAAATATCTTTTGCAATGGAAGATCAGCTGAAAGCAATTCACTTTGAACTGTCAGAAGATGAAAAACTGCGTCTGAAAGGCAGGATTGATCGTGTAGATCGATATGAAGAAGAAGATAAGATCTATGTGAAAGTAATAGATTATAAGTCAGGCAATACGTCTATGGATCTGATCGCTCTTTATCATGGACTGCAGCTGCAGTTGATTGTATATCTGAACGCGGCATTGGAGATTGAGCAGAGGGAGCATCCGGAGAAACAGGTGGAGCCGGCTGGGGTATTTTATTATCATGTGAAAGATCCTCTCTGTGAAGGAACATCAGATGAAGAGGAAGAAAGCATCGCACAGAAAATTCTTCAGGAATTGAAAGTGAACGGACTTGTGCGGGAAGATAAGAAAATTATATTGGATATGGATGAAAGTCTGAAGCCGGGGAAAAAATCTCTCACGATCCCGGTAACACTCAATAAAGACGGAAGCTTGTCCAGATATTCTCAGACTGCCACGAAAGAACAATTTCAGGTCTTATCAGAGTATGTAAACAGTAAGATCACAGAAATCGGGAGAAGGATTCTGGAGGGTGAGACAGCAGTCAATCCTTATCGTCTGAGAAAACGAACGGCATGTGATTATTGCAGTTATCGGGGTATCTGTGGATTCGATGAGAAAATACCCGGATACGAATACCGCAGTCTTCCTGTATTTCAGGATCAGGTGCTCTGGCAAAGAATGAGCGATGAAGAAAGGCAGACGGAGAAGACAGAAGTAAAGTGGAAGGAAAAGAGGGATAACAGATGGCAGTAACATGGACAGAGGATCAGAAAAAGGTCATTGAACTTCAGGATCGAAATATTCTCGTCAGTGCGGCAGCAGGTTCCGGAAAGACAGCCGTGCTGGTAGAGCGGATTCTGCATATGATGACGAGAAAAGAGAATCCGGTAGATATTGACCGTCTGTTGATCGTGACATTTACCAGAGCGGCAGCCGGGGAAATGCGGGAACGTCTGATGACGGCTGTAGAAAAGTGTCTGGAAAGTGAGCCGGACAATGAGCATCTTCAGAGACAGCAGACTCTGATTCATAACGCGCAGATCAATACCATTGACGGTTTTTGCTCTTATGTGATCCGAAATTATTTCCATACCATCGATCTGGATCCGGGATTTCGAACCGCAAATGAAGGAGAACTGAAACTACTGCGATATGACGTGGCAAAAGAACTGCTGGAAGATAAATACAGGGAAGATACCCCTGAATTTAACAGATTCGTGGAAGTATTTGCTTCCGGAAAAATTGATGACAACCTTGGAGATTTGATCTTGAAGCTCTACGATTTTTCTATGAGCAATCCCTGGCCGAAGGAGTGGCTGGAGAACTGCAAAAAGCCTTATCTGGCTGAAAGTTTTGAAGAGCTTCGGGAAAGTTTCTGGATGAAAAAAATGTGGGAAGAGGTAAACCGGGCCGTTTCTCAGGCAGGAGAGATGATTGACCTGAATCTTCGGCTGTTGCAGGAAGATGACGGGCCTTATATGTATGAAGATGCTGTGCGATCAGATGAAATGCTGGTGGAGGATCTGAAGAATGTATGCAGCCTTCAGAATTTTGACCAATGTGCACTACTACTTCAGAATATGAAGTTTACTTCCCTTTCCAGAAAAAAAGATGAGACAGTATCGGACAGGAAAAGAGAACAGGTAAAAGAGAACAGGGATCGGATGAAAGAAATCCTCAAAGAGCTGAAAGAAAAATATTTCTATGGAGACTCGGAGAGTATCATGGAGGAAATGAAACTGTGCCGAGGACCTGTAGAGGAGTTGATCCGTCTGACAGAAGAATTTATCGATAGGTTCTCAGAAAAGAAGAGGAAGCGAAATATCGTAGACTTCACAGATATGGAGCATTTTGCACTGGATATTCTTGTAAAAAAACAGGGGGAAGAACTGGTATATACGGAAGCGGCAGAGGAATTTTCTCATCGATTTGAAGAAATTTTGATTGATGAGTATCAGGACAGCAATTTGGTTCAGGAAACGTTGCTTCAAAGTGTATCACGGCTGCGTCAGGGAAAGCATAATATCTTTATGGTTGGGGATGTGAAGCAAAGCATTTACAGATTTCGTCTGGCACGTCCTGAATTATTTATGGAAAAATATGATACCTATTCTCTGGAAGAAAGTGAATGTCAGAGGATTGATCTGCATAAGAATTTTCGCAGCAGAGAAGAAGTACTGGCGGGAGTGAACTACATCTTTGAACAGATTATGGGAAAAGAGTTGGGAGATGTAGAATACGATGAAGCGGCAGCATTGTATCCGGGTGCTGTTTTTCCCAGTCAGGAGGAAGAAAATGAGAAAGAGTTTCGAAGTACGGAGCTCCTGATCGCTGAGACAGATACGGAAGAATTATCAGATGATACCTCAGACAGGACAGCGCAAGAGCTGGAAGCCCGCATGATTGGGAAAAGGATTCAGGAGATTGTCGGACACCGTCAGGTACTTGATAAAGAAACCGGTGAATATCGTACAGCCAGATATCAGGATTGTGTGATATTGCTGCGGACCATTTCGGGATGGGCAGAAATTTTTGTACAGGTTCTGATGGATATGGGAATTCCTGCGTATACAACATCAAAAACGGGTTATTTTAATGCACTGGAAGTGGTGACGGTGTTGAATTATCTTCATATTTGTGACAATCCTATGCAGGAAATCCCTTTTACCGGTGTTTTGGTATCACCGATGGCAGGGTGTACATCACAGGAGCTGGCCGAGATAAAGGCAGAATTTCCAGATGATAAAATCTATGCATGCGCGTGGAAATATCTCGCAAATGGGGAAAATCCTGTAATCCGGGAAAAATTAAGCAGATTTTTTGATGTTTATGGAAAAATCCGGGAAAGAGTTCCTTATACACCGATCCACCAGTTGATACAGCTGATTTTGAAACTGACCGGATATGATGTGTATGCAGCGGCTATGCCTGGAGGAGAGCAGAGAAAAGCAAATCTCCAGATGTTGACAGAAAAAGCGATGGAGTATGAAGAGACCAGTTATCGGGGACTTTTTAACTTTATCCGATACATGGAGCAGCTGCAGAAGTATGAAGTGGATTTTGGAGAGGTCAGCACGATCGGAGAAAATGAAAACACTGTGCGGATTATGAGTATCCATAAAAGTAAAGGACTGGAATTTCCGATTGTTTTTGTGGCCGGTATGGGGAAAAGGTTTAATATGATGGATGCCAACGCATCTCTGGTGATTCATCCGGATCTGGGAATCGGTATGAATGGTGTCGATCCAAAGCTTCGTCTGAAAACAGCTACACGGATGCGTCAGGTGATACAAAAGCAGATTCGTCTGGAAAGTCTTGGCGAGGAATTGCGAGTGTTGTATGTGGCGCTCACAAGAGCAAAAGAAAAGCTGATTTTGACAGGAACCATAGAAAAGCTTGATAAAAAACTGGAAAAGCTGCATCCCCTGACAGGACGTATGACCCGGCAGCTTTCCTATGGAACGATAGAAAGTGCTCAGGATTACTGGGGATGGATTCTTCCGGCACTTTCCCGCCACCCGTCTTTTGGGATACTTTATGAACGGATCGGTGAACGATGTCGTATGGATCATCTATGTTTTCAGCCGGAGATTCCTTTTGCTATCCGGACATTCCGTGCGGCACTGCTGACCGGAGAGGAATTGAAACGCCGGATTTCCCGAAATAAGCGTTATGAAGAATATAAAAACTGGGATAAAAATCAGATCTATCAAAAAACAGTGAGAGAAGAGCTGGAAAATAAGTTTTCTTATCGATATCCCTATGGGTATCTTCAGGAAATTCCGGCGAAGATCAGTGTATCGGAACTGAAAAAACAGGCAATGAATCTGCTTGATGCAGAACAGGAAGAGGCGCAGTATCTGATCGTTCAGAAGGAGAGTATTCCGTTGGTTCCGGAATTTATGCGGCAGGAAAAAACGGAGCTTAAAGGTGCGGCACGGGGTACGGCATATCATCGTGTTCTGGAATGTATTGCTTACGAAAAAACGGATAATATGACAGAAATTCAGGAACAGATACAGGAAATGCTCAGAGAGGGAAAGATTGATCAGGAAACAGCTGATTCCGTGAGAGAACAACAAATTTTCTGGTTTGTTTCCTCAAATCTGGGAAAAAGAATGAGAAAAGCAGAGGAAGAAAAAAAACTGTGGCGGGAGCAGCAGTTTGTCATGAGTATTCCGGCACAAGAGCAAAATAGTGAATGGGGAACGGAAGCACAGATACTGGTGCAGGGTATTATCGATGCTTTCTTTGAGGAGACGGACGGTCTGATATTGGTGGATTATAAGACAGATTATGTGGAAAAAGGACAGGAACAGGAGCTGGTGAAAAAATATCAAAAACAGCTCTGGTATTATGCGCGGGCACTGGAAAGAGTATGGAAAAAAACGGTGAAAGAGGCTTATCTGTATTCATTTGGAGCGGGAAAAGCGCTGCCGGTGGATGTGCAAAAATGAAGAAAACAGACAGGGAGGAAAAGGGGATATGAGATTATATGCGTCCTGTATCTGCTGCCTTTTAAATAAACAGGAGCAGAAACTGAGAAATTATGCGGATGTAAAGAAAGAATTTGAGAGTAGTTGTTACAGTTCTTAAGATATTCTTAACCTTTCAAAAGCATATTGACAATCTAATATTATATGATGTATAGTATTGAAAATCAAATATTATTAAATTTCAAATAGTATTGATTGGAAAATAGTATCAAAAAACATAAAGAGGTGACGATATGGTATTTAATACTGGTGCGGCTCTTCTGGATGCTATCGTATTGGCAGTTGTGTCAAAAGAGCGAGAGGGTACATACGGATATAAGATCACGCAGGATGTTCGGCAGGTCATTGATATTTCGGAATCCACGTTATATCCGGTTCTTCGAAGGCTTCAGAAGGATGAATGTCTGATGGTATACGATATGGAATTCGGAGGAAGAAATCGGAGATACTATAAAGTGACGGAAAAGGGGAAAGCACAGCTGGAGCTTTACCGGCACGAATGGAAGAATTATTCAACCAGAATTTCCATGCTGTTTGAGGGGAGGATTGATGTATGAACCGTGACGAATTTATGCAGCAATTGGCAAGGCTGTTGAGTGATTTGCCGGAGAACGAAAGGATGGAGGCGATCCGGTACTACAATGATTATTTCGATGAGGCAGGACCTGAAAATGAAGCAAAAGTAATCAGTGAACTGGGAAGTCCCGGAAAAGTGGCAGCGATCATAAAAGCGGACCTGAAAGAAAATGATGGTGCCGGGGAAACATCGAAGGATACCCAGAGTGACAGATGGCGTAATGCGCAAGACAGCATGCCGGGAAATTACTCACCTGTTCATAAAAGCAGAGGCGCCGGACGTTGGGCACTTATTATTATACTTGTGGTATTTCTGTCGCCTGTGATACTGGGAATCGGAAGTGGAGTATTTGGTGTCTTTGTTGGGATACTGGCAGCAATCTTTGGTATCTGGGTTTCTATCTTTACTGCGGGCGCCGGTTTGTTGGGTGGGGGAATTGCCTTGCTTGCAAAAGGAGTGATCAGGTTATTTTCAGCACCGGCTTCGGGTCTGGTAAGTATGGGAGGCGGTTTCTTATCCATAGCACTGGGAATTTTTATCCTGATTTTCTTTTTCTGGTTTACATTCCGTTTCCTTCCGAGATTGTGCAGAACGGTAGTAAATTTCATTTCCAGACTGCTCCATAAGAGAAAGGGGGCTGCCGCATCATGAAAAAATTGATAAAAACATTGACGATTATTGGCGGGATATGTGCCGGTCTGGGTTTGATATTTCTCATAATCGGTTTGATCCTGGGAGGTGGAACGATTGATTTCTCAGATGCCGTGAGTGTACAGGAATCAGATGTCAGCAGGCTGATTCATAAGCTGACACCGATAGACAGCGAATACCGGGATGATGATATTGAAAATCTGGATTCTGAAAGATGGGAATGCACATCCGCATCCGGGATAAAAAATCTGCAAATCGAAATGGATGCCGGTTATCTGGAGATCAAACAGTATGAAGGACGGGAAATCCAGGTATATATTCAGCAAAATGACAGAAAAACGAAGATTGAGCAGGAAGGTGATGAACTGGATATTACCCGGGATGGGATACAATGGCTGGATAGAAAAGGAAAAGCTATTAAGATCCTGGTACCGAAGAATCATATTTTTAATGAAATGGATCTAAAACTCAATGCGGTGGATGGAGTAATTGATTCACTGAAAGCCAATGAATTAACCGTTTCTGCGAATGCAGCTTCTCTGGAGATTACAGATGAGATACAGACGAAAACCTGTGAATGGACAGCAAATGCTGCGGAGATTGAGATTCAAAAACTAATGTCGAGAGAAACGGATCTGGACTGCAGTGCCGGAACAATACGGGTAACGATGGAAGGAGACATCAGTGACTATTATCTGGAAGGTAAAGTGAGCGCAGGTAGTCTGGAATATGCGCATCAGGAGTGGGATGGTTTTGATGATACTTTCTGCCAGGGAGAGGAAGATGCCAAAAACAGGATTGAGGCAAAATGTGCGGCAGGAGATATTACAATAGATTTTACAAAATACGAGTAGGAGGGATTATCATGAGTGACAAAAGACTGTATCGTTCTTCAACTAACAGTATGATCTGTGGGGTATGCGGAGGAATCGGAGAATATTTTAATATTGATCCGACGCTTGTGCGGCTTGCATGGGTATTGTTTTCCTTTTTAGGAGGTGCAGGTATTCCTGCATATATCATCGCAGCTATTATCATACCGAGATAAATATAGAATCAGGAAGCTGCGTGAATAAATAGACAAAAAAAGGTCATACTTCTAAAGAAAAGGAGTGTGACTTTTTTTATGACAAAAAAGAAAGAATTAAATATCCGGGAATTGTCCGGTGAAGAAAAAATGAAATATGAGATTGCGGAAGAACTGGGACTTCTTGATAAAGTGCTGGAAGAGGGATGGAAAACTTTGTCAGCGAAAGAAACCGGCAGAATCGGGGGACTTGTGACAAAGAGGAAAAGAGAAATGCAGTCAGACGGGGAGAAGTAGGAAATGTCGCCATATTATCGCGGCATTTCCAGATATGCCCTGCGCCAAAGATCTGCGAGAATTTGATTCCCGGTATAAGTCAGATGTATACCATCAAGCGTAATCCGATCAATTCCCATTTCCTCAGCGGACTGGCGGAGAATATGGTCAGTTGGGAGAAAGCAGGCATGGTATTTATCGGCAAGCGTCTCTATAATTTTACTTTCTGCTTCGATATACGGATGCCAGCTTTTATATTCCAGTGGATGATCAAACAAAAAAGGCTCTGCCAGAATCAGCTGTGCGTCAGTATGCGTGATTAGGAATCTGAGAATTTCTTCATAATAATAGGCAAATTCATCAGGGATGCGTTTACGAGAGGTGTAAAGTTCAACGGGAATATCGTTGACTCCGACAAGAAGAGTGATCACATCCCAGTTCCTCTCAATTCCATCTCTGTTCAGCATGTGTAAAACCTGTTCTGTTGTAAAACCGTCATGTCCTCTGTTTTGAAAAACACAGTTGAAAAATCTCATATCGACCGCAAGCATGGAAACATATCCGTTCCCAAGATTTGCAGGATCAAATAAATGCCCGGCATCCGTGATGCTGTCTCCGAGAAAAAGAAAATCAGACATAATCTATCTCCTTTGAGTTTAGTGATGTAGGTGTCAAAAGCTTTTGTCTTGTCTCATGATATAATACTATCATGGGAGTAGGAAAAATCAATCAAAAATGTTATACTGTGATTAGTTTATCTTAGAAGGAGACAAAAGAGATGAAAGAAACCGTATTATTATTTCATTTTGAAAAAGAGCGTGCCGGGAAAATACGCCGTGCGTTGCTGCCGCTGAAAATAAGAGTAAAAACAGTGGAACCGGAGGAATATGGACAGAACATAGGCTTTCTGGCGGGGAATAAAGAAATATTGCCGCAGCAAGAAGAGAGTGATCCGGATAGGACTGGATTTCGCAAAGGGAATGAAGAGGCAGGAAGGACAGAGATAGAACAGGAAATGATGGTCATGGCGTGGCTGACAGGACATCAGGTAGATCAGGTTTTGACTGCACTCAGAAAGCAGGGAATCGGAAGGATTGATTATAAGGCAGTGGTTACACAGCAGAATCAATACTGGGACTGCAGGACGTTATACGCAGAATTGAAAAAGGAACATGAAGCATTTACCGGAAAATCATAAAAGAAATCAAAGGTGAAAACTGTGTGCGTAAATACTATGATGCCAGGGTCATAGTATTTACGCACACAGTTTTTGTTGCTTAATCTTAAGAAAGCAGTGTATTTAAATTGAGCTTGAGAATCCGGTCCATTTTAAAAAGAGAACTTGCACGATAATTATAAGCGGCAGATTCAAATAATACATATAGATCGTCCCCGTCTACATAGATCTGTTCCATCTTTTCCGGAAGATAAAACTTCAAAACGGCAGCATTTTCTTCCAGAAGCTTCTGCATGGAATTATTAAATACCTGCAGTGTGGAAGGAAGTACCCCATAAGAATGGGAGAATAATATTTTATCTTTATAGAAAGCAACTCCCTGTGCTTTTTCTGTGATAACCCGCATATCGGAGGGAAGAGCAAGAGGAGTAATCGTATCGGATTTATCGAGAGAATCAGTAAGCAATTGAGTGACCAGAGTGCCGTCTTCGTTGATATCGTATTGCTCCAGGACACTGGCTGTATTTTCGGTAAAATATCCGATATACAGGGAATTATCATGGTATGTCAGAAAAGAAGTTCTGGTGATCGCATACAGGTCGTAAGACTGTGAGTAAGTGATCGGAAGATGATCTTCCTGAAAAGAATATTCTTCCAGCTGCTTCAGTGTAATGGCATTGACCTGAGGAATACCGCGTGACATTCCGGAAATCCAGATATTCTCATGGATAGAGTCATAGGCCAGACCGCCCACATGGGATTTGTTCCTAAGAACGATTTCTTTGATAAACTCATGACTTTTTTTGTCGATCACATAGATTACGGAATTGTGGGTCTGAGAACCGCAGTAAGCGCTGACAAGAATATAGTCCTCCGTGACGGCGAGCCCCTGAGGAGTCATGGAGGTACAGATTGCTGATGTTTCTTTTTCACCGAATACCTGTGTCTCTGTGGACATAAGTCCGGGGACCACATAAGTTCCATAATCAATTTCTGTCGCACGCCCGTTAAAGGCAGCTGCTTTTACTTCCGGTGTCAGAGAAATTAAAGTACGCTGAAACTTCATATTGTATATAGACTCTGTAGTTGTCTGTGAAGCTTCCGGCTTGGGTTCATGACTGATGCGATAAACAAGAATATAATAAAAATAAGCAGATCCGGCAAGAATCAATATGAGACAAAACAACAGCAGCCGAATATGCTTAAATTTTTTTCCGCTTTTTTTCTGTTTTTTGGTGGGCTCTTTTTCTTCCATGTGTGTGCTCCTGATGCTGATATATATAATATGATATCTTATTTTTACAAAAAAAACAAGAAAACTGTGAAATTTGTATAAAGTCTATGGAAAAATAAGTTACCTGCCAGCAGATTCACCGGAAATGAATTCTGAGGATAAATGAGGAAGGGCCGATATCATTACGATATCGGCCAATATGAAAAAGGAAATCTAAAAATAACTGTTAACCACATATTATGAGGGGGGACGGGAGACTACCTTGGATAATCTCCCGTAACAAAGTGTGGTTTGCTTTGTTGAGTATTATAATACATGGGAAATGTGACGATTTTGTGTTCGTATGGTAAATCATTTATAAAATTTCATAAAAAATACGAAACTAAAAAAAATAAAAGTATAAAATCCCTTTGCAAATTCAAAGACTAGCTTGTTATGAATGAAGACGCAGGCTCCGATAACGGTTCATGCAGGCATATATTTCCTGTATCCGGGGCATAGCCAGATTCGGAGAAATACGGCCGCCATCAGCCAGAAAGTCGAGTCCCTGTGTAGTCAGCAGGTTTTCCAGTTGCTCCATAGATTCCTGAAGCGTACGCCTTCCGTTAAAAATATGAAGCTGTGCATAGCGAAGCAGGGAGGACAGGGTGTTCACCTGTTCCGGATCCGCCAGCTGCTCCAGATAGCGAAGATCAAGATTTTCGTGGTTGACAGAGATTCCGTCTACACCCATAGTTTTCATTTTTATACGTCGATCTTCACGGAAAGAAGGATCCGGCTGCACGATCCTGTGATAATCGGGAGAAGATTTTTCGGGCGACGAAGGTCGGATCGAGGGAAATACTTCGGCTTCTTTTTTGGCAAATGCAGTAATATCTACCGGACGGTAATGATCCATCTGGATTACCGTATCTGCTACATGAAAATAGGAACCGGAACTTCCTGCCACAAGAATCGTTGAAACCTCCTTTTCATGGGCCAGCCACTGCACCCGTTCGATAAATGGGGTGATGGGTTCCTGACTGCGGTTCACGACTCTCTGCATCAACTCATCACGGATCATAAAGTTTGTGGCACTGGTATCCTCATCAATCAGCAACAGCCTGCTGCCGGTCTCCATGGCTTCCACCACATTGGCTGCCTGGGAAGTGCTGCCGCTGGCATCTTCCGAGTAAAAACAGGAGGTATCCTTTCCGTTTGGCAGGTCATTGATAAAGAGAGAGATATCGGCTGCCTTGATACTCCTTCCATCTTCCGCACGGATTTTAACGGCATCAGATTCTGTGATAACATATTCTCTTCCGTCCCCTGCAATATGATTATAAACTCCCAGTTCCAGTGCCTCGAGAAGTGTGGATTTTCCATGATATCCTCCGCCTACGATCAGAGTGATCCCTTTTCGGATTCCCATACCCTTCATAGGACCGTGGTTTGGCAGATCAAGCGTCACTTCCATGGAAGCGGGAGAGATAAAAGGGATCCCATTTTTCATAGGACGGGGTGATACACCGGATTCTCTGGGAAGAATAGAACCATTTGCTACAAAGGCAGTTAACCCCAAAAGGGGAAGCTGACTGCGGATATATGTCTGATCTTCAGCAAGCTGACAAACCTGTTTCAGTACTTTGGCATCAAGATTCCGATAATACAATGATTCCCGTACGCAGACAGGAAGAAAATCAAAAAGAATTTTTATCAGTTCCTGAGAATTGATTGTTCTGCCATTTGCCGGGAAACCTACCTCAAGACGAATCGTCAGGTCACCAGTGGAGCTGTTGAGAGAGCAGGCAGTCCGTTCCAGGATTTCCTGTTGACATCTGGTGATAGAGATTAGTCCGCTTTTTCCGGAACCTTTCGCCCTGAAATTGAATTTTTCTATTTTTTGATGAAACTGGCGAATTAGATAATCCTGGAGAGCGATACGTGTTTCTTTTGTATGGTAAAGCGTTTCCGGGAATCCTGCCTGCGTGCCGCTAACTTTGATACTGAGCCTGGAAGGAGCGGCAAAAGGGTCTCCCTGTACATGGTCAATAGAAAGAATGTATCCTGGAAAAGCATAGGCGCCCCGAGTATCTTTATATGCGGGATAACTTTTTCTGTTGATCTGAAAAAGTAGTTGTTTTAAGTCTTCTGCTGATTTCATTTCATTTTCTCCTTGCTTATTTGTTCATTCTGTTTAAGTATACCAATTTAAAAAAAATATTCAATCATTCTTTAGGTCGGATAATCAATATACTTTATTGGATATACAAACCCAAAGTAGCCGTTATCAAAGATGTATGTTATAATTTCTCCATGAGAATTAAGAAGCATGATTGTGATGAGAAGGATAGTATCGTAGTGTGAAGGGAGAATAGAGATGGAGATTGAAAGAAAATATTTAATAGACAGTTTACCGGAGCATCTGGATGATTTTCCTCATAAGGAGCTGGAACAGGCATATCTGTGTACAAATCCTGTGGTACGGGTTCGAAGAGAGGGGGAAGAGTATGTACTTACCTACAAGTCCGGGGGACTTATGGTGCGGGAAGAGTATAATCTTCCGCTGAATCAGGAAGCATATGAGCATCTTCTGAAAAAGGCGGATGGCATTGTGATTTCGAAAACAAGATATATTCTCCCGGAAAAAGACGGACTGAGGATAGAGCTGGATGTGTTTCATGGGAAGCACGACGGGCTGATCCTGGCAGAGGTGGAGTTTCCTACAAAAGAAGCTGCAAATGCTTATTGTCCTCCGGAGTGGTTCGGGGAAGATGTGACGTATTCAACCAAATATCATAATAGTAATCTGAGCAAAGAATGATTGCATTTACTAAGACAGGAGAGGTGAAAATAAAATTATAAAAAGTAATTGCAAAATTTCAGATTGTTCCAATTCTTAAACATCTGAGGTAAGCTATAGGAAAGAAAGGAGCGGGACTATGGATTATAAGCGAATGAACGAATTTCGGTTATTGGGTCTGACAATCGCGTACTATCGTAAACTGCGTGGAATGACGCAGGCAGATCTGGCAGAAGCTACGCAGCTGAGCCGTACCCATATCAGCAATATCGAAGCACCGAATGGAAAAACATCCATCTCACTGAATAAGTTGTTTGATATTGCGGAAGTTTTGGAAGTGCCTATGAAAGATCTGTTTGATTTCCGGGATAAGTAGAACATGAAAAATAAAGAGGATGCTTTGGCATCCTCTTTATTTTTCATGTTCCTTATTTCTGTTCTGCCGGCATTTCTTTCCGGATTTCTTTTGTTCGGATTTCCTTGCAGATATCATCAATAAACTGTTCCAGCGGTTTCGCACCCTCATCTCCGGCAAAACGGCTGCGGACAGATACGGTATGGTCAGCTTCTTCCTGCTGTCCCACAACCAGCATATACGGAAGTTTGGCCATGCGGGCTTCGCGGATCTTGAAACCGATTTTTTCGGAACGATTGTCTGTGGTTGCATCGATTCCGTTTGCTTTCAGTGCTTTCAGCACTTCTTCCGCATAAGCTGTATATTTTTCAGAAATCGGAAGAACACGAACCTGTTCCGGACACAGCCAGGTTGGGAATTTTCCGGCGTATTTTTCAATCAGCCATGCCAGTGTTCTTTCGTAGCATCCAAGAGATGTTCTGTGGATAATATATGGACGTACCTTGTCCCCGTTCTGATCAATATAGGTCATGTCAAAGTTTTCAGCAATGGCACAGTCAAGCTGGATGGTGATCATGGTATCTTCTTTTCCATATACATTTTTTGCCTGAATATCAATCTTCGGACCATAAAAAGCAGCTTCTCCTTCTGCTTCGGTGAATGGAAGATTCTTTTCTTTCAATACTTCACGCAGTGCATTCTGTGTGGATTCCCAGTAATTGTCATCACCCAGATATTTTTTCTTGTTGTTCGGATCCCATTTGGAGAGACGGAAGGTTACATCATCTGCCAGCCCCAGGGTATCCAGAACATAATAAGCCAGATCCAGACATCCCTTCAATTCTTCTTCCGCCTGATCCGGACGGATTACCAGATGACCTTCGGAGATGGTGAACTGACGGACACGGGTCAGACCATGCATTTCTCCGGAATCCTCAGCACGGAACAGGGTAGAAGTTTCACCCATACGGTAAGGAAGATCACGGTAAGATTTCTGTGTGTTTTTGTATACGTAATATTGGAACGGGCAGGTCATCGGACGCAGCGCAAATACTTCTTTGTCTTTTTCTTCGTCGCCCAGAACGAACATGCCGTCTTTGTAGTGATCCCAGTGACCGGAAATTTTGTACAGATCACTTTTAGCCATCAGAGGAGTTCTGGTGCGGACATAGCCCCACTCATTATCTTCCAGATCCTCGATCCAGCGCTGCAGCTTCATGATCATCTTTGTACCCTTTGGAGTAAACAGCGGAAGTCCCTGTCCAACAACATCAACGGTGGTAAACAATTCCATCTCGCGTCCCAGTCGGTTGTGATCCCGGCGTTTTGCATCTTCCATGCGTTCCAGATGGGCTTTCAGATCATCTTTTTTATTGTAGGCTGTACCGTAAATTCTCTGAAGACGAGCTTTGTTGGAATCTCCTCTCCAGTAAGCCATAGAGGAAGAAGTCAGCTTGAAAGCCTTAATACCTTTGGTGGACATCAGATGAGGTCCTGCACACAGATCAACAAAACCGCCCTGATCATAGAATGAAATCTCAGAGCCTTCCGGAAGATCTTCAATCAGTTCCACTTTATAGGGTTCGTTACGTTCTTTCATGAACTGGATCGCTTCTTCACGGGGCAGTGTAAATCGTTTGATTTCGTGTCCTTCTTTGATAATTTTCTTCATTTCTTCTTCGATTTTATCAAGAGCTTCTCTGCTGAAGCTTTCGCAATCGAAATCATAATAAAACCCGGATTCAATGGAAGGTCCGATAGCCAGTTTGGCATCCGGATACAGTCTTTTTACTGCCTCAGCCAGAACGTGGGAGGTTGTATGGCGGTAAGCAGCTTTTCCTGCTTCGTCATTAAAGGTAAGGATATTCAATGCGCAGTCTTTGTCAACAATGCTACGAAGGTCAACTACTTCGCCGTCTACTTCACCTGCACAGGCTGCTCTTGCCAGTCCTTCACTGATATCTTTGGCAATATCATAGACAGACATGGACTGTTCATAATCTTTTTGGGATCCGTCTTTCAATGTAATAATCATGATCGTTCTCCTTCTTTTAGTTGATATTAAAACAGAAAAGCCCGTCTCTTTCGACTTTTCTGTCGAAAGGGACGAGCATATAACTCGCGGTTCCACCCTCTTTGGTGCAGATATGCACCCGCTTCATTTGATGATAACGGAATCACCGTGCCGTATTAGGGCCGCTCGGAGGTGGTCTTCAGACAATAATCCGGCGGGATGCTCACACCTTTCCATCCCTCTCTGGAGCCATCTTACTGCTTACTCTTCTCTTCAACGCTTTCTACCAGTTATTATAACATTGCAAAACGCTTTGTCAAGCTGGAAATCTGAGAATCGGCCTGGGAACCGGCAACAGTGCAGGAGTGGCAGTTTTTGCATGATGTGTTCGTGGTGAAACATCCGTATAAATAGAAAAATGTCAGCTGCGTCTTCAGTTATCGGGCCAATGGGTTCCTGTTTGACGGTCACCTATGAATACGATGAACTGTACCAATGTCGTTTAGTTGAAGACCGATTTACAGAAAAAATCCCCCCCCCCCCCCGCCTGACACCGTTTATTGGAATTCTTTGAGTTGATCTTTTAGATGCTGTAATTCTTTTTCAAGCTGATCTGCTCTTGCTTTTTCTTTTTCTGCCCTTTGACGTTCCAGTTCTGTATTGGCTTGTTCCTCTTTACGCCCCTGTTGAATTCCCTGTTGAATTCCCTGTTGAATTCCCTGCTCAATCCCCTGTTGAATCAGCATTTCCTCTCGTTCAAATATTTTCATATACTGTAGTGACACCTCCTCATCCTGTTTGATCAGATTAACCATCTGATGTATGCTTCGAAGATTATCAGTTGTTGCATTTCCCTCTGTGGTATGCTCCATATAGTGAAGAAACTGTTTCAGTTCTGCCGAAGGATTTCCTTCTGTGCCTTTGGTATAGAGAAAAACAGTTCTTGCTCCATCATCGTATGGCATTTCAGGGATTTCCTCACATTTATTGCGAATCGTATAGATCATATGATTCAGTCCGAAAGGGTCATAAGGTGTGATCATTATTACTATGACCTTTTTCAGCATACGGTAACTCTCCCCTGACTTCAGACTGTGTGCATCGATTTTAGCATGATAAAAACGGACACGCTTCGGCAGGATGTTTATGTCATTTATGTTTTTATCCGGCTCTACATCGTATACTGTTATGTCGTTTTCTGACTCGTTAGTCATATTTTCTTCAATGTAGACATCCAGCCGGGTTCCATGCTTATCTGTATCAGTGCCGGGATATACTTTTTGTGGTATCACAGTAAGCGTACCGAACTTCTTGCCAAAGATTACCTGTAACAGTTCTCTGATAAATTTTTCTCCAATTTCAGGATAATTAACCATAGAACAGAATAAAAAATCATCCAGCAAATTCAAATCTTCCAGTTTGCGTATTGCCATAGACATTTCTCCTTTCATTATGGTGCGGAAAGAAGAAACGTATATATTTGGGATATCGCTACCGTTTCACTGCTTTCCGCCTTATAGTAGTTATTTTTATAGGGGGAATCAATAACCGAACGGTTTAGATGTTTCCCAGATGTGCAATTTTATTTTAACAGTTTGCACAGCGTGTGTCAACTATGTGTAATTAAAATCTTTCGACATAATATTTGTGCTAGTGATGCTTTCTGTAACCGGAAGGTGTCTCACCAGTCACCGATTTGAATACCCGGTTAAAATGGGTGAGATTTGAAAAACCGGTTTCTGTACTGATCTGTGTAATGTTTTTATCCGTTTCCATCAGCTGTCTCTGAGCATTCATCACCCGTGTCACATTGATATACTGGACGATGGTACTGTTTGTTTGCTTTTTGAATTCCCGGCAGAGGTAAGAAGGACTTAAGTAGAACATGGAGGATAGCTGCTGAAGCGTGATATCTTCCGGATAATGCTGGTGGATAAAGTTGATGACCGGGATGATACGGCTGGTGCTTTCTTTTTTTATGGGTTCTACCTTTTTTGTCTGCATAAGAAGGGTATATAGGAGCATATTCAACAGAGTGTTCCGGTATCCATTATAGAATTCCGTCGGGTTTTCATATTCCCGGATCAGCTCATCCAGAATAAGGTGAAGTTTCTGGCGTACTTTGGGATCTGGCCGGTACATGCCATTGTTGTCATCCAGAGCAGCCAGAAGTTCTTCAGAAATAATATCTTCTTTTTCAAAATAAAGTACAATTCTTTTAAAGGGAATACCATCATCTCCGTAAGAACGGTGCATAACATAGGGGGAAAATAAAATCAACTCACCCGGACGCATAACATACATATGGTCTTCCATCATATGGTACCGTTCCCCGTCCTCCAGATAATACAGTTCATAATAATTATGATAATGGGATTTCATCATGTTATCATTGACTCCGGCAATTCTTTCACCGGTGATGCTGGCTCCCTGAGCCATTCGGATTCCAGCCTGGTCGATCATTTCGGATTCCCCCTTCATTTTTTCAATAACAAAATACGCCTGCTAACCCATATCCGTCCATAGATTTTCTTAGCTCTATGATATCATGACTTTTACAGGAGAGCAAGACATGTAAAAAAACATAGGATTGACAGCAAATTTTGTCTGGTTCTGAACGAACTTATAAATTATTCTTTAAATATAAAAAATAAATAAACAAGGAGGCAACAGGTAATGAAAATCTGTACCAGAGTTCTTGATGTAAAACTGAATGAAAACTATGTATCAATTTTCACCGATGGAACAGAAATCCGTATTCTTTTCCTGACAGATTCCATCATTCGTATCCGCGCAGGATTTGATGGTGATTTTGCTGAGGAATCCTACAGTCTGGTGATGACTGCATGGGAAGATCGCATGGATGATTTCCTGAAAAACTATCGTAGACGGATCACAGCAGCAGAGATGAAGTTGGAAGATGGAGAAGAAAAAGCAGTCATTCAGGGAAAAAGTCTGAAAGTGGTTGTAGAAAAGGATCCGTTCCGTATCTGTGTTTATGACGCAGAGGGTACTATGCTGCATGCCGACATCGTGGATCTGGCTTATCAGGAAGACAGCAATCATCGCCGTATTCATACCAGTGAGATTTCTCCGGATGACTGCTTTTATGGTTTTGGAGAAAAAAGTGGTGAATTTAACAAGGCTCAGAAATTTATGAATATGAGTCCGAAGGATGCTATGGGTTACAATCCCAAAGAGACAGATTCTCTGTATAAACATATCCCATTTTATATCAAACTGAATCGTGTAACGAAAAAGGCAGTGGGATATTTTTATCACAATACTTACGAATGTGATTTTGACATGGGTAAGGAAAAGAGTAATTACTGGAAAATGCACAGCCGTTACCGTGTGGATGGAGGAGATATCGACCTGTTCCTGATTGCCGGACCGACTGTCCGTGAGGTTGTTGAGCGTTATACAGATCTGACCGGAAAGTCAGCTCTGCTTCCGCGGTATGCACTGGGATATCTGGGTTCCTCCATGTATTATCCGGAGCTGGAATCTGACTGTGACGATGCCATCATAGATTTTATTGACACCACAAAAGAAGAACAGATTCCTGTGGACGGTTTCCAGCTTTCTTCCGGATACTGTACGGTAGAAACAGATAAGGGTGTAAAGAGATGTGTATTTACATGGAATAAAAAGCGTTTTAAAGATCCGAAAGATTTCTTCAAACAGATGGCGGACAGGGGAATCACAGTTACTCCAAATGTAAAACCGGGTATGCTTCTGATTCATCCGATGCTGAAAGATATGAAAGCGAAAAATATGTTTGTAAAAGCCAGCGACAGTGACGAACCGGGTGTGGGAACCTGGTGGGGAGGAAAGGGTGTATTTGTAGATTATACCAATGCCGATACCCGTAAATACTGGAAAGAGCTTCTGAAAGAAAATGTACTGGATTATGGTACCTGTTCTGTATGGAATGATAACTGTGAATATGACAGTATGGTTGACAAAGACTGCCGTTGTGATTTTGAAGGAAAGGGCGGAACCATCGGACAGTTAAAATCAGTAATGTCCAATATCATGTGCCATATTACAGATGAGGCAGTGCATGAGACCTTTGACAATACCAGACCGTATATCGTATGCCGTTCCGGTCACTGTGGTATCCAGCGTTATGCACAGACATGGGCGGGGGATAATCTTACCTGTTGGGAAGCACTGAAATATAATATTGCCACGATCCTTGGAATGGGACTCTCCGGAGTAGCTAATCAGGGATGTGATATCGGTGGATTCTATGGTCCGGCACCGGAGGGAGAATTATTTATCCGTTGGATCCAGAATGGAATCTTCCAGCCACGTTTCTCCATTCATTCTACCAACACTGATAATACAGTAACAGAACCATGGATGTACAGTGATCTGAAAGACGATATCCGTAAAGCAATTGAGTTCCGTTATCAGCTGAGTCCTTATTTATACTCACTGACTGAGAGAGCTCATGAAACAGGACTTCCCATTATGGAAGCTATGTGCAGTGCATTCCAGAATGATCCGAAATGCTATGACGAAGGCGTTAACTTTATGTTCGGAGATTCTCTTCTGGTTGCCAATGTGGTGGAGAAGGGAGCAACAACCCGCAGCATCTATCTGCCGGAAGGTGATACCTTCTATGATTTCTACACCAGACAGCCGTATACCGGCGGACAGACGATTGAGATTCCGGTAACCATCAGCAGTATTCCGCTGTTTGTGAGAAGTGGAGCAATCGTTCCAATGGCAACAAATAAATTAAATAATCTCTGCACCCAGCAGGCAACAGGAATATCCATTCTGTGCGCAGCTGACAAAGACGGAAAATTCTGTCTGTACGAGGATGACGGTGTTTCCATGAGTTATGAAAAGGGAGAGTATCTGAAAACAGATATTACCATGACTGTTGGAGAGCGTACTTATCTGGATTTCAAACAGGAAGGAAATTACCGTACTGCAGTGGAAACCATGTATATTGATATGATCCACAGAGATAAGGCGCCTTACTGGGTGACTGTAGATGGAGAAATGATTCCGCATTTTCTGCATCGCAGAAAATTTGAGGAAGCAGAATGTGGTTGGTACTACAGCCAGCGTCTGAAGTCTGTTCAGCTGAAATACCGCAATCCGAAAAAAGATTATCAGGTTCTTGTATCATTTGAACAGTTTGATTTAATAGGAATGTAAACAGGAGGACGAACACAATGAAAAGATTAGCAGCGATTGCAGTATTTTAAGCCTTTCATTTAAGGAAAAGAGTATCCCGTGGAATTCGATGCTTTTTGGCATGATCCTCCACGGGATATTTCTGTTTTTCGAAACATTCTTTTTCCTAAGCTGATTTCTGACTGGTTCAAATTAACAATTTTGAAACATTATACAAACAAAACTTGAACATAAGTGGTTTATACTACAATGGATTCTAAGAATGCGCAGAAATATTTTCTTTGTTGCGGGGTGTAAGATGGATTTGCAAAAAATGTTGAAAATAATGAAAAAAATATTCTTTCTGCCTCCGGTTCCTACAATTTTGTTGGCGGTGCCTTCTTATGTGCTTGTGATATGGGTGCTTGTGCGTGGAGATATCAATCCTGTTATTTCTTATGCCGCATATATTCTGTCTGCCTATGCCCTGATCATTTCGGTAACAGGTACCATAAAAGCAGTGAAATGGATCCGAGCTGGTTTGACGGAGCATCCATTGGTTAAAAAAGTCTTGGGTATTTCCACAGTTGAACGGTATTTGAAAGAAACCATGTTCCGTGCGGAGATCTCTCTGTATCCGGGACTTTTCATTAATCTGTTTTATGCGTGTATCAAGCTGGTTTCCGGAATCCGTTATCGTTCTGTCTGGTTTGGGACGCTGGCTGTGTATTATATCCTTCTGGCAGTGATGCGTTTCTCCTTGCTTCATCATGTAAGAACGAAAGGAATCAGTCAGGAAAAACAGATTGACGAGTTATACAGATGCCGTTTATGTGGGATTGTTTTGATGGTGTTGGACTGGGCGTTGGTGGGAATCATCATTCTCGCAGTGAGTAAAAACAGCGGTTTTACATATCCGGGTATGCTTATTTATCTGATGGCAATGTATACTTTTTATGCAGTGATCACAGCCATCATGAATGTAATAAAGTTCAGAAAATATGGAAGCCCTGTAATGTCCGCAGCGAAAGTGATTAATCTTACAGTTGCATTGGTGTCTATGCTTTCACTGGAAACAGCAATGCTTACTCAGTTTGGGACGGGAAGAGATGGCGTATTCCGGCAGATAATGACAGCATTGACAGGGGCAGGAGTGAGTGTGCTCGTTCTTGGGATGGCTGTCTATATGATTATAAAGACGACAAAACAGATTAAAAGAATAAAAGAGCAGGAGGTAGGAATACTTGATTAATATTCTTGTGGTAGAAGATGATACGAGATTGAATCAGACGGTATGTACGTATTTAAATGACAGTGGTTTTCGTGCGAAGGGATGCCTGAATGCCAGTGAAGCATATGATGAGATGTATCATAATATTTACGAACTGATTATTTCTGATATTATGATGCCGGAGATTGATGGTTTTGAATTTGCGGAGACGGTAAGACGTGTAAACAAACATATTCCCATTTTGTTTATGTCTGCAAAGGATGATTTGCCGTCGAAACAGAAAGGCTTTCAACTGGGAATTGACGATTATATGGTAAAACCAGTGGAACTGGATGAACTTTTATTGCGTGTCCGTGCGCTTCTTCGTCGAGCAAATATTGAAATGGATCGGAAATTAACGGCTGGAAATCTGGAACTGGATGCAGATGCCATGACTGCAACTGTAGATGGAGAAGAAATTCCGGTAACAACCAGAGAATTTAATATTATTTACAAGCTGCTTTCTTACCCGAAAAAGACATTTCCCAGAGCTCAGCTCATGGATGAGTTTTGGGGGGTGGACAGTGAAACCAGCCTGCGTGCAGTAGATGTTTACATTACAAAACTTCGGGACAAATTTTCCGGCTGTGACGGTTTTGAAATCAAGACGGTCAGAGGACTTGGATATAAGGCGGTGCTGAAATGAAAGAAGAAAAACAGATGAAGCAGGTGCGTCAGTCACGTTTTCCAGTATCCCTATTCGGTATTCTTTTTGGGGTATTGCTTTTGATGTCCGGTATTCATGTGGGGCTTATTGTGTGGATGAATGAAATCGATATGAATCAATGGATGCAGATATTGATACCGTTGATTTACTGGGCTTTGGTTGCAGGCAGTCTGACACTTTATACGCGATATCGGATGAAAAAAGCCTATGAAATTCCTATGCAGACGTTGGCAAAGGCGACCAGCCAGGTAGCTCATGGAGATTTTTCTGTATATGTACCAACCATTAACACACCGAATAAATGGGACTATCTGGATATTATGATCATGGATTTTAATAAAATGGTGGAAGAACTGGGAAGTATGGAGACATTAAAAACAGATTTTTTCTCCAATGTATCTCATGAGTTTAAAACCCCTCTTGCAGTTATTTATAATAATGCACAGCTTCTGGACAGAGAAGAAACTGCAGAAGAAAGCAGAAAGGAATATATCCACAATATTTTAAAAGCATCGAAACGTCTGGCAGATCTGATCATGAACATGTTGAAGTTGAACAAGCTGGAAAAGCAGACAATCCAGCCAGCTCCGGAAAAATATGATCTGTGCCGGCAGCTTTGTGAGTGCGCGCTGCAATTTGAAGATGTATGGGAAAACAAGGAGATTGAGTTTGAAGCCGATATAGAAGAACGGCGGATGATCATGGCAGATCCGGGGCTTTTGGAATTGGTCTGGACCAATCTGTTATCCAATGCTGTGAAATTTACACCGTCCGGAGGGACAGTAACTCTGACACAGGTTTCGGATCAGGAAAGTGTTACAGTTTCTGTGGCTGATACAGGCTGCGGAATGGATGAAAAGACGATGGCACATATTTATGAGAAATTTTTTCAGGGAGATTCTTCACATTCTACAGAAGGAAACGGTTTGGGGCTGGCTCTTGTAAAGAGGATCCTGCAATTGTCGGAGGGAAGCATTTCAGTGGAAAGTACAGTGGGAAAAGGCACAATATTTACGGTAAGACTTCCTTTGGCTTCGGAAGAAGAGAAGGAAAGTCAGGAGGTGTTGTGATGCGGCAAGAAAAAAATTTCGTGGGATATGATTATAAAGACATTATTGTTCCGTCGGAACAGGTTTCCATGTATTTGGACTGTTATGAAAATTTTGGATGGACGGTGAATGAAAATGAGTATTCAGCGGAAAGACAGGTTATGATCCGCGGACAGCACCACTTGAAAATTTCAATGAGGCGAAATCGTAAAATTGTAAATAAAATGGAACTGACGCGTCTGCAGAGAAATTTTGAAGCCTGTGCTCATGAGATTCAGATTCTGGAAAGAGCAAAGACACGAAAACCAATGATATGGTCATTATCACTCGGAATACTTGGAACTGTGTTTATGACAGGCGCAACATTTGCTGCGGTTAGTGAACCTCCGATTGTCTGGCTGTGTATTTTACTGGCTATTCCAGGTTTTATAGGCTGGATTGTTCCTTATTTTTTGTATCGCCATATGGCAGCTCAGGAAGAAAAAAAATATAATCCATTAATTGAAGAAAAGTTGGATGAAATCTATCTGATCTGTGAAAAAGGACATTCGTTGTTGTGAACAGTAAAAAAGAATTTGCCAGGAAATGAGGTTGACAGCAGGTACACTTGACATGAATGTGGAGAAATGCTATTTTTAATGAAAAATCCGGGAGGGATGCAAGTGTTACAGGAAACTACGGGCATATTGAAAAATAAGATATTTTTATATCTGACAGAGTTTTTTGCGGGAATGTCAGTAATGGCAGTGGAACTGGGGGCAAGCCGTCTGCTGGCACCTTATTTCAGTTCATCACAAATTGTGTGGACGATCATCATAGGGACTATTATGATCGCTATGGCATTGGGAAATATTTATGGAGGAAAAAGTGCGGATAAATCTCCGAATCCGGATAAGCTTTATGGAAGGATATTAATCGCGGCTATCTGGATTGCGTTGATTCCTGTAGTAGGAAAGTATATTATTCTTGGGATATCAGCATTACTTATATTTACAGTGAATAATAATTTTTTGATTATTGCCGCATTTTGTGCATGCATGGTTATTTTCGTGTTTCCGTTGTTTTTGCTTGGAACGGTTACACCGTCTCTTGTAAAATATACAGTGGACAGTCTGGATGACAGCGGAAAAACAGTGGGGACACTTGGTGCTTTCAACACGATCGGAAGTATTATAGGAACTTTTGTACCGACTTTTGTGACAATTCCTGCAGTAGGGACATCTATTACATTCTTGATATTTTCCGGAATTCTGATTGCTTTGTCGTGTATTTATTTTTTAAGCAAACACAGAGGAAAAAAGAAAATAGCAGTATCTGTTGTAGTATTTCTATTGTGCTGTGCACTTGGATATTCTGATTCGTTTGCGTTTTGGCAGAATGACCTGACATATGAAGGAGAATCTGTTTATAATTATCTCCAGGTTTCCGAGACGGACAGGCGGGTGGTGCTTTCTACAAATGTTTTGTTTGGAGTACAGTCCGTATATATGAAAGCCGATGAACTTACAGGGATGTATTATGATTATGCAATGGCAGCACCTCTTATGGTTCCGGATAAAGAAGTATCGGATATGGATGTGTTGATTCTTGGAATGGGAACAGGTACTTATGCGACACAGTGCAGGAAATATTTTGGTGACATGGATATGGAAGGTGTGGAAATTGATGAGAAGATTACAGATCTTTCCAGAGAGTATTTTTCACTTCCGGAGGATGTGAAAGTTACTACCTATGACGGCAGAGCATTTCTGAACGCAGTGGATAAAAAATATGATGTGATCATGGTAGATGCTTATCAGGATATTACCATTCCGTTTCAGATGTCTTCGACAGAATTTTTCACTCTTGTGGAAGAACACTTAACGGGAAATGGCGTTATGGTCGTAAATATGAATATGAGAGGAACCGAAGAGGGAAATATTAATCAATATCTTTCTGATACGATTGGTTCTGTCTTTGATGCCGTTTATACTGTGGATGTAAAAGACACTACCAACCGGGAATTATTTGCTTCTGATAATAAAGAAATTCTTTCTGTTTTAAAAGAGAATACAGAAAGACTGGATAATCAGGAGCTTAGAGAAATGATGGGGAAAGTTGCTGATGATTGCAGTAAATATACAGCCGGGGACTATATCATGACAGATGATAAAGCACCGGTGGAGCTTCTTGGGATGCAGGTTATTGACCAACTGATCCAGGATGAAGTGACATATTATAAAGAAATCTATGAACAGGAGGGAATCAAAGGATTGCTTGAAAACCTTTGATATATAATATATGAGTAAAAGAAACTGGCCGGACAGAAAAGAAGCAGAACAGATATTGAAGGAAGCGGAACCGTTAAATCCTGGTCCATGGGTGAATCATTGCCGGGTTGCGGCAGAGTGTGCGGAAAAAATAGCAGCGGCATGTGGTGATATGGATCCTGAGAAAGCTTATGTTCTGGGATTGCTTCATGATATCGGAAGAAGATTTGGTGTAAAGCATCTGGGGCATGTCTATGACGGATATGTTTATATGATGAAATTGGGCTATCCCGATGTGGCAAAAATCTGTTTGACTCATTCTTTCAGCACTCAGAATATCCATGAGTATATTGGCAGATTTGATATTGCGGAAGAACAGCAAAAAGTATTGGAAGAGGCTCTTGTGATATGCGAATATGATGACTATGACCGTCTGATCCAGCTTTGTGACAGCATTGCCGGAGCAGAGGGCGTGATGACGATCGAGGATCGGATGGGAGACGTAAAACGCAGATACGGCAGTTATCCACAGGAAAAATGGGATAAGAATCTGGAACTGAAGAAATATTTTGAAGATAAGATTGGTAAAAATATCGATCAGTGTTTTATATCCAAAACTGTCTAAAGTCGGTGTGATTTCATTAGCATTTCTTAGAACCTTTTTGGACAGGAACTTGTTTGAAGATTACAACAAATGGGTGTTTTCTTCATAGTTTCTTTTCCATATAAAGCAATTCTGATAATTATACAAATTTCGATTCAACAGGTCAACAACATTACAACCCCGGCGGAATAGTGGCACTTGAACAGTAATATCTTTATGCTTTCTTAATATTATCCGGAATATTCTAATACAAACTTTAAATAGTAAAAGAGATAATTAAGGCGTCATAAAGATGAGTGAGAAAGCTGGATGTGACACAAATGAAATCTATTTTACGCCGGAAAAAACGATTGACCTCGTTTCAGGTTATAACAATTGGTTTTTTATCTGTGATTTTGGCGGGAAGCATTTTATTGATGCTTCCTGTTTCTTCTAAAAGTGGTCATGCCACTTCTTTTTTGGATGCATTATTTACAGCCACCTCAGCTACCTGTGTAACGGGTCTGGTAGTGCATGATACGGCTACTTACTGGTCAGGTTTCGGACAGTTGATTATCTTACTGCTGATTCAGACGGGAGGTATGGGGGTGGTTACGATTGCGGTAGCGCTGACTGCTATCTCAGGGAGAAAAATCGGACTGATGCAGAGAAGCACCATGCAGGAGGCGATTGCAGCTCCCAGTGTGGGAGGAGTTGTAAAACTGACAGGATTTATATTTAGATCCACTTTGCTGATCGAATTGACGGGAGCGTTACTTATGCTGCCTGTTTTCTGGAAAGAATGCGATGGTCTGCAAGGTATCTGGTATGCAATATTTCATTCTATATCTGCATTCTGTAATGCCGGATTTGATCTGATGGGAAACAGGGAACCATTTTCTTCGCTGACCGGATACGTTGCCAATGGATGGATCAATATGATCATAATGGGTTTGATTATTATAGGTGGAATCGGGTTTCTGACATGGGAGGATGTGAGGTACAAAGGAATACATTTTAGGAAATATCGGATGCAAAGTAAAGTGATTCTGGTAATGACGGCAGTTTTGATTATATTTCCTTTTTTCCTTTTTTATTTTGGAGAATTTGGAAGAACAGTCTGGAATGATCTGTCGAAAGGAGAAAAAATATGGGGTGCTTTGTTTCAGACGGTTACTCCAAGGACAGCGGGATTTAATACGGTAGATCTTACATTATTTACAGAAGCGGGAAAGACAGTCATGATTCTTCTGATGCTGATTGGAGGTTCCCCTGGTTCTACTGCAGGGGGTATGAAAACAACGACTGCAGCAGTATTATTTATGACACTATTTGCAGTATTCAGGAAGAAAGAGGATACGGAGTGCTTTGGAAGAAGGATAGAGGAAGGAACCGTGAAATATGCGGCAACTGTTTTGCTGATGTATCTGACGTTCTTTCTGACAGGAGGAATTATCATCAGTTACGTTGAACAATTGCCGATGTTGACCTGTCTGTTTGAGACCGCTTCTGCAATTGGGACGGTAGGGTTGACATTGGGGATTACACCCCATCTGGGTATCCTGTCAAGATTGATTTTGATTTTACTTATGTTTTTAGGAAGAGTGGGAGGACTGACATTGGTGTTTGCGGCACTTTCAAATAAACAGAGAAATGTATCAAGGCTTCCAAAAGAAAGAATTACGGTTGGTTAGAGAGAAAGGACGGAATCAGGATGAAATCAATTTTATTAATCGGATTAGGCAGATTTGGAAAAAATATTGCAATAAAACTGAATGAATTGAATCATGAAGTAATGGCAATTGATAAAAGAGAAGAACGGGTGGAAGAGGCACTGCCTTATGTAACAAATGCACAGATCGGAGATAGTATGAATGAAGCCTTTCTTCGCTCTCTGGGAGTGGGTAATTACGATGTGTGTATCGTTACCATAGGAAATGATTTTCAGAGTTCTTTAGAGACCACCTCATTACTGAAAGAGCTGGGTGCAAAGAAAGTGGTATCCAGGGCTGCCAGAGATGTACAGGCAAAATTTCTTCTTCGAAACGGGGCGGATGAAATCGTTTATCCGGAAAAGCAGCTTGCTACATGGACGGCAATCCGCTATACCTCGGATCATATATTTGACTATATTGAGCTGGACAATGATTATGCGATTTTTGAAATTGAAGTACCGGAACTCTGGATTGGAAAAACCGTCGGTGCAATCAATATCCGGCAAAAATATAATATTAATATTATGGCACTGAAGAGAAATGGAAAAATGGAGCTTACCATTACTCCGGATACTTGTTTTGCATCGGATGATGCACTTTTGGTGTTAGGGAAAAATAAAGACATACAAAAATGTTTTCATATTTAGCAAAATTTTGGCAGGGGTGGTATAATGGAAACGATTGCGTTGTTATTGGCTTTTCTGGTAATAGGAGGCACAGGTTTTATCATTATGGAGAAACTGGATGCTTTTCTGGAAGGAATCCAAAATCAGCGGGAATACGCTCCAGACAGTGGTGAAGAGATCATGCAGGCTGTTTATGAAAATCCTGAAGCTGATTTCAGATATCTGACGGAAAATAGTGATAGAGAAGAGAACTGCCAAAGCCCAAAACATCCGCAGCAGGAGATTTCTGCAAAAGAACCGGAAAAGGGCAGAGGACATTTGAAAATATTTTTTGGCTATGCATCAGGAGTAGGGAAGACCTACGCCATGCTGCAGGCAGCCCATGCGGCGAAACAAAGAGGGATTGATGTGGTCGCGGGATATGTGGATACGCATGACCGGAAGCAGACCGCTGAGCTCCTTTATGGTTTGGAACAGATCCCAAACCTTGTGATAAAACAGGACGGAACGGAACAAAAAGAGTTTGATCTGGATGCAGCAATCCGGAGAAACCCCACACTGATTCTTGTGGATGAACTGGCGCACTCGAATACGCAGGGGTGTCGCCATGCAAAGCGCTATCAGGATGTGGAAGAACTGCTGAAAGCAGGAATCGATGTTTATACAACAGTCAATGTGCAGCACATTGAAAGCCTGAATGATATGGTAACTGCAGTTACCGGAATCATGGTCAGGGACAGGGTACCGGATTTTGTTTTTGACAATGCGTCCCAAGTGGAACTGATCGATATAGAACCGCAGGAATTGTTGGAACGGCTACAACCGGTTGAAATGGCGGAAACGGATTTTCAGCAGATTAAGAAGCTGACTGCATTGCGGGAAATCGCACTGCGCAGATGCGCGGATCGCATCAATATGCTCTCGGAGGAGGCAAGGATCAAGACAGGTGGTGATTATCATACAGATGAACATATACTGGTCTGCCTGTCACCGGCACCGTCCAATATGAAGATTATCCGTACGGCTGCCCGTATGGCGAAAGCCTTTCGAGGTTCTTTTACTGCTTTATATGTGGAAACTTCGGATTTTGCCATGATGGATGAGGAAAATAAAAAAAGACTTCGAAGCAATATGCGGTTAGCCCAGCAGTTGGGAGCGAAAATTGAGACGGTCTATGGAGAAGATGTTTCATTTCAGATCGCTGAATTTGCCAGATTGTCCGGTGTTTCTAAAATAGTAATCGGAAGAAGTACGGCTACGAAAAAATTTATCTTTGGAAAACCAACTTTGACGGAGAAATTGATTGCGCAGGCTCCGAACCTGGATGTTCATATTATTCCGGATAGTACTTCAGAGATGGTTTACAGGGCCAAAAAGGAAAGCAGACAGTCGGAGCATTTGCTGAATATAAATGATACCATAAAAAGTATCGGAATGATCCTTATCGCTTCCTTGATCGGTTATGGTTTTTGGAAACTAGGTATGAGTGAAGCCAATATTATCATGGTGTATATTTTGTGCGTACTTATTACATCGGTGATTACCACACATCGGATGTACAGTCTGATTTCTTCCATTATCAGTGTCTTTGTGTTCAATTTCTTATTTACGGAACCAAGATATACATTGCTTGCCTATGAAAAAGATTACCCGGTCACATTTGTTACTATGTTTGTAGCAGCTTTTTTGACCGGTTCTCTGGCCATTCAGTTAAAACGTCAGGCCAAACAGGCGGCCCAGTCGGCTTATCGTACAAAAATATTGTTTGATACCAGTCAGCTGTTGGAAGGAATTAAGAAAAGAGAACAGATTATTACGATAACGGCCACACAGCTGATTAAGCTGCTGGACAGAGATATGGTGATTTACCTTGTGGATGGCGACATACTCTTAGAGCCTCGATTTTTCTCAATCAATGGAGAAACATCCGGTGAGAAGTATTTATCGGATAAAGAACGGACGGTTGCAGAATGGGTAGTAAAGAATAACAAACATGCAGGAGCAACCACGGATACCCTTTGTGATTCCAGATGTCTGTATCTGTCTATTCGGACAAGTAATGCAGTATACGGTGTTGTAGGGATTGTGATTGACAAAAAGCCACTGGATTCTTTTGAAAACAGTATCCTGTTGTCCATATTGGGTGAATGTGCACTGGCCTTGGAAAATGAGAAAAATGCCAGGGAAAAGGCGGAGGCGGCTTTATTGGCGCAAAAAGAACAGTTAAGGGCCAATCTGCTCCGTTCGATTTCTCATGATCTGAGAACGCCGCTGACATCCATCTCCGGTAATGCCAGTAATCTGCTGTCAAATGGGGAAAAGTTTGATGCGGAAACCAAGAAACAGTTATATTCGGACATCTATGATGATTCCATGTGGCTGATCAACCTTGTGGAAAATCTTCTTTCCATAACAAAAATAGAGGAGGGGAAACTGAATATTCGTCTGTCTACAGAACTGCTGGATGAAGTTGTTGCGGAGGCACTGCAGCATATTAGCAGAAAAAAGACAGAACATAAGATCTGCTTTCAGCCATCTGAGGATTTTATATTGGTAAAAATGGATGCCAGATTGATTATTCAGGTGATTATCAATATCGTGGATAATGCGATCAAGTATACGCAGCAGGGTTCAACAATACAGATAACAACAGAAAAACAGGGAAATAAGGCAATGGTCCGTATCACAGATGACGGACCGGGAATCCCGGACGATATGAAGTTCCTTGTGTTTGAGATGTTCTACAGCGGAGCAAAAAGTATTGCTGACAGCAGACGCAGCCTGGGGCTTGGATTGTCTCTTTGCAAGTCGATTGTAACGGCTCATGGAGGCGAACTGAAACTTACTGATAATATTCCGCACGGTGCGGTATTTACATTTTCATTGCCGACGGAGGAGGTTGATTTACATGAATAAGACATTGATTTTGGTGGTGGAGGATGATAAGCCGGTTCAGAATCTTATGATAACGACTCTGAAAGCGCATGATTATAGATATCTGACTGCCATGAACGGTGAGACTGCCATTCTTGAGGCTTCTTCTCATAATCCGGATATTATATTACTTGATCTGGGACTTCCGGATATGGACGGGATGGAAGTAATCAAAAAAATTCGTACCTGGTCCAATGTACCGATTATTGTACTCAGCGCAAGAAGTGAAGATACAGACAAAGTAGAGGCGCTGGATGCGGGAGCGGATGACTATCTGACTAAGCCCTTTTCTGTGGAAGAACTTTTAGCCAGACTCAGGGTCACTGAGAGACGGCTGGCAGCTGTGCAGGGAGATTCGATAATTTCTTCCGTATTTGTGAATGGGAAACTCCGGATTGAGTATTCTGCCGGATGCGCCTATATGGGAGAAGAAGAGCTTCATTTGACGCCGATCGAATATAAGCTATTGTGTCTGCTCTCAAGGAATGTGGGAAAAGTATTGACTCATACATTTATCACCCAGAATATCTGGGGACATAGCTGGGAGAATGATGTGGCTTCGTTAAGAGTGTTTATGGCTACACTTCGTAAAAAACTGGAGAAATATTCAGACTCGGTTCAGTATATTCAGACCCATGTGGGCGTGGGATATCGGATGATCAGGGTAGAATAAAAGAAACGGGACATGTAGAGGTTCTTATGGATATCTGCTTGTCCCGTTTGTAATCTGCTGACGATATGTGGAATGTGTCATTTGCATATGCATTCAGTCAGATTATCTGATACAGATTTTGAACCATTTTCGCTGAAGGTACATATCTTATTATCATGAATTATATCTGGGAGGTCATGATGAAAAAGAAACTGACAGCAATCGGTCTGGTGGCAGTTCTGGCATGTACGGGATTTGCAGGATGCGGAAATGAGACAGGAAAAGGAGAAAGTGAGAAACTGGAAAAAGTAACATTGAATGAGGTGGCGCACTCTATCTTTTATGCCCCTCAGTACGTTGCTATCGAAAATGGATATTTTGAAAAAGAAGGCATAGATCTGGAACTGGTAACAGGATATGGTGCGGATAAAACCATGGCTGCTGTCATATCCGGCGATGCTCAGATTGGATTTATGGGGGCTGAGGCTTCGGTTTATGCATATCTGGAAGGCGCCAATGACCCGGTGGTGAATTTTGCACAGGGAACGCAGAGAGCCGGAAACTTTTTGGTGGCCAGAGAGGAAATGCCGGATTTCCAGTGGAGTGATCTGAAAGGAAAGAATATACTGGGTGGGCGAAAAGGTGGTATGCCGGAGATGGTTTTTGAGTATATTTTGAAACAGAACGGTCTTGATCCGACTGCAGACATGAACATCAACCAGAGTATTGACTTTGGTTCCACCGCAGCGGCATTTTCAGGCGGGCAGGGTGACTTTACCATAGAGTTTGAACCATCAGCCACTGCGCTTGAACAGGAAGGGGTGGGCTATGTAGTTGCCTCCTGTGGTGTGGATTCCGGTTATGTGCCCTATACCTCCTACAGCGCAAAGAGCAGTTATATGGAAAAACATCCCGACATCATCCAGAAATTTACCAACGCACTGCAAAAAGGTTTGGATTATGTCAATAGTCATTCTTCGGAAGAGATTGCCAAAGTGATCAAACCGCAGTTTGAGGAAAATGATCTGGAGACAGTCACTGCAATTGTAAAAAGATATCAGGAACAGGATACCTGGAAAGAGAATCTGGTATTTGAAAAAGCAGGATTTGAACTTTTACAGGACATTTTGGAAAGTGCGGGAGAACTGGAGAAGAGAGCAGAGTATGAGAAACTGGTTACGACAGAATATGCCGAAAAAGCCATGAAAAAGTAAAAAATATTTACGGATAAATGATTGCGAATCAGAGGACGGTCAACAGCCGTCCTCTGAACGTTTATTTACTTCATTTCGTATTGCAGCATTTCGTAATGGAGAAGACATCCTTCATAGATTTCCGGAGGAAGCAGGGCACGGGCCACCAGCTTTGGCTCTTCTTCCGGGATGTCAGTACGCTGCAGGTGGGCATAATCTCCGTCGATGGTGAGAACTTTATAGTCACAGGTAAGCAAAAAATTCACCTCATTTCCATATATTTTCCTTAGTATATCAAAAATTTCTCGTAAATGCATCCACTTGGTGTTATAATTAGCAGAATAAATTGTTTCTTTTGGAATAGAAAGACAAGGAGTGAGAAATTGAGTATTAAACAGATATATACAGGACTTTTCATTCTGGGGATTTCGGCAGTTCTTTCTGTGTCAGCTGTACCGGTACAGGCAGCAGAATGGACGAAGACCGATCAGGGATGGAAGTATCAGGAAGACGATGGGATCTATGCCGAGTGGCAATGGAAACAAGTGGATAAAAAATGGTATTATTTTGATGATAGCGGTTACTGTGTAAGTGGATGGCAAAAGATTGATGATGGCTGGTATTATTTTAATGAGAACGGCCAAATGGCGGCCAGTCAGTGGATAAAGGATTATTATGTGGGAACGGACGGAAGAATGCTGGCCGGTACCTGGGTAGGAAATATCTGGGTGGATGAAGAAGGGAAAAAAGATACTTCTATTCAGAAAGAAAAAACGATTCCACTGAAAAGTATAACACTTAATAAGGAATCCATTTCTCTACTGGCAGGTGAAACAGCAAACCTTGTGACGAATTGTCAGCCGACAGATACAACCCGGTGGAAAGCTGTTCGCTGGAGCAGTTCCGATCCGCAGGTCGCAGAAGTTTTCCGTGGAAAGATTACGGCTATAGGAGAAGGCACAGCACAGATTACGGCAAAGCTGGGAGATGCAAAGGCTGTATGTACGGTTACGGTGAAAGAAAGTGATGTGTGCAAAACGGCTTTGTCGCTTCTGGATGCTCAGTATATCTGGGGCGGCAACGGACCTGCTGACGGCGGCGTGGATTGTTCCGGGCTTCTAATGTATGCTTATACACAGAATGGATATGATTTTGGTGCGGATCTGAATGCCAACAATTTTGCTCTGCATGGACAGGAAATCAGCAGAGAAGAACTCCAGCCGGGAGATGCCATTTGTTGTTGCTATAACGGAGAGAGATACCAGCATATCCTGTTATATATTGGCAATGATATGGTGGTGGCATCGGAGTGCGGCGGTCCGCAGGTCTGTACTGCAGGGTTGAGTTGTGATCAGCATGTAAAAGGAACAAAGTGCAACTGTCGTACATGGAAGCGACCGTTGAATGAAAATGATCTGGTGAATGCGAAGTTTATCCGGATGGACGCATATAAAAAGGGATAAAGGAATGGGAGATGATAAAATGAAGATTGGATTTATTGGTTGTGGAAATATGGCATCTGCTATGATTGGCGGTATTGTGAAAAATCAGGTGGCAGCACCGGAGGATCTTCTGGCGTCAGCCAGATCGGAAGCAAGCAGGGAAAGAGCAGAAAAAGAGTTGGGAATCCGTCTGACTGCTTCTAATTGTGAGGTGGCTGCATTCGCAGATGTACTGGTTCTGGCTGTAAAACCCTTTTATTATGAAGAAGTGATTGCGGAGATCAGAGGCAGTGTGAAAGAAGATGCAGTCATTGTATCCATCACTCCGGGCAAAAAGCTGGACTGGCTGGAAGAACAATTCGGGAAACCTACAAAGATCGTGCGTACCATGCCAAATACGCCAGCTCTTGTGGGAGAAGGAATGAGTTGTGTCTGCGGTAATGCAAGAACAACGCAGGAAGATATTGATCGAGTGTGCCGGATCTTTTCGGGATTTGGAAAGTCAGAGATCGTAACAGAAGAAATGATCGATGTAGTGGTGGGAGTAAGCGGAAGCTCCCCTGCGTACGTGTTTATGTTTATAGAAGCAATGGCAGATGCCGCAGTTGCGGATGGGATGCCCAGAGCTCAGGCGTATCGGTTTGCGGCCCAGGCAGTATTGGGAAGTGCGAAAATGGTTCTGGAGACAGGAAAGCATCCCGGGGAACTGAAAGATATGGTCTGCTCTCCAAAAGGGACGACGATCGAAGCAGTTCGTGTACTGGAAGAAAAAGGATTCCGCAGTGCCGTGTTTGAAGCGGTGAAAGCATGTGTGAAAAAAACAAGAGAGGTTTAAGCAATAAATATTTGGAAGAAAGAAGGTATAGAAATGAGTAAAGTATGTGTTTTTCTGGCAGATGGTTTTGAAGAAATTGAGGGATTGACGGTTGTGGATCTTCTTCGTCGTGCAGGGGAGGAAGTAGTGACGGTTTCCATCATGGGAAGAAAAGAAATTATGGGTTCTCACAAAATTCAGGTGATGGCAGACGAGTTATTTGAAACGATGGATTTCGCACAGGCGAAGCTTTTGGTACTTCCCGGGGGAATGCCGGGTACAAAATATCTGGGAGCTTATCAACCGCTTACCGATCTTTTGTGCTCCTGGAATCAGGAAGGAAAATTATTGGGAGCAATCTGTGCTGCCCCCAGTGTGTTTGGAGATCTGGGACTTCTGAAAGGAAAAGAGGCAGTTTGTTATCCGGGATTTGAGGAGAGACTTGTGGGCGCTTCGATCGGAAAAGGCGCAGTGGCTGTATCAGGCAATATAATCACCAGCCGGGGGCTGGGGACAGCGATTGACTTTGCGGCGGCACTGATTGAGCGTCTTCAGAGTGCCGAAAAAGCGGAAGAAATCAAAAAATCCATCATTTATGGGCTTTTTCAATAAAAAATGCTGGTGTTTTTCCAGGGCTTGTGTTATACTACAAAAATGTATGAGTATGGAAGAGTATATCAGATCGGCATAATCCTGCCGTATACGGTATTTGAAGAATAATTTCCATAAAAGATAAAGGAGGAGCTACAGCAATGAGCGTAACAGTAGAAAAACTGGAGAAGAACATGGCGAAACTTACAATCGAAGTTTCCGCAGAAGATCTTGAGAAGGCAATTCAGGGTGCATACCTGAAACAGAAAAACAGAATCAACATTCCGGGCTTCCGTAAAGGAAAAGCTCCAAGAGCTATGATTGAAAAAATGTATGGTGCAGGTATCTTCTATGAAGATGCAGCAAATGCACTGATTCCGGAAGCATATTCCAAAGCACTGGATGAATGTGGGGAAACAATCGTTTCTCAGCCTTCGATTGATGTGGTTCAGCTTGAAAAAGGCAAACCATTCATTTTCACAGCAGAAGTTGCTCTGAAACCGGAAGTAACTCTGGGTGAGTACAAAGGACTGGAAGTTCCGAAGGGTGAACTGGAAGTAACAGACGAAGAAATCGCAGGTGAACTGAAGAGAGAACAGGAAAATAACTCCAGAACCATCGATGTAGATGACAGAGCCGTTGCTGACGGTGATAAAGTAACTCTGGATTTTGAGGGATTTGTTGACGGAGAAGCTTTTGAAGGCGGAAAAGGAACAGATTATCCTCTGACCATCGGTTCCGGTGCATTTATCCCGGGATTTGAAGAGCAGCTGGTAGGCGCTGAGATCGGCAAAGAGATGGAAGTAAATGTTACTTTCCCGGAAGATTATCAGGCAAAAGATCTGGCTGGAAAACCAGCAGTATTCAAATGCACAGTTAAGAAAATTGAAGTAAAAGAACTGCCGGAACTGGATGACGAATTCGCAAAAGATGTTTCCGAATTCGATACTCTGGATGAGTACAAAGCAGATATCAAGAAGAATCTGGAAGAGAAAAAAGCAGATGCAGCAAAACAGGCAAAAGAAGATGCAGCAGTTGAAGCTGCAATCGCAAATGCTGCCATGGAGATTCCGGATGCCATGATCGACAGCCAGGTAAACCAGATGATTGATGATTTCGCAAGAAGAATTCAGTCTCAGGGTCTTACTATGGAGCAGTATATGCAGTTTACAGGAACCACACCGGCTACTCTGCATGAGCAGATGAAACCACAGGCTCTGAAGAGAATCCAGAGCAGACTGGTTCTGGAAAAGATTGCAGAAGCAGAAGATATTCAGATTTCGGATGAGAAACTGGATGAAGAGATCAGCAAGATGGCCGAAATGTACAAGATGGAAGTTGAAAAACTGAAAGAAGTACTGGGTGATGCTGAAAAAGAACAGATGAAGAAAGATATGGCTGTTCAGGAAGCGGTAACTCTGATTACAGAAGCAGCAGTTGAAGTTGAAAAAACAGAAGAGTAATTTTAAGTATTGATACAGGATTACCGGTAGTAAGAAGATAGAAGGAAGGCTTGCATATGAGTTTAGTACCTTACGTCATTGAACAAACAAGCAGAGGCGAGAGGAATTATGATATTTACTCCCGTCTTCTGAAAGATCGTATCATTTTTCTCGGGGAAGAAGTAACGGATGTCAGTGCCAATCTGGTGACAGCGCAGCTTCTGTTCCTGGAATCGGAAGATCCGGGAAAAGATATTCAGTTGTATATCAACAGCCCGGGAGGTTCTGTGTCAGCCGGCATGATGATTTATGACACAATGCAGTATATTAAGTGTGATGTGTCAACCATCTGTATGGGACTGGCTGCCAGTATGGGCGCTTTCCTGCTGGCGGGAGGAACCAAAGGCAAACGCTTTGCCCTTCCAAATGCAGAGATTATGATACATCAGCCATCCGGCGGCGCAAAAGGACAGGCTACAGAGATTCAGATCGTGGCGGAGCAGATTCTGAAGACCAAACACAGACTGAATTCTATTCTGGCAGCCAATACGGGACAGCCCCTGGAAAAGATCGCCCAGGATACCGAGCGCGATAACTATATGACAGCTGAGGAAGCGATGGCATATGGACTGATTGACAGGGTGATTACCAACAGATAAAGTAAGTAGAACAGGAGGGGGTTGCCGGTGGCAGCGCCCTCCTGTTACGACGTATAAAAATGTTCAACAGAGCATTTTGCAGGATAGTATCTAGAAAGGAATTGTATAATTATGGCATTGAAAAACGGGGAACCCAGGATTCGCTGTTCTTTCTGCGGAAAGACAGAGGGACAGGTACGCAAGTTGATTGCGGGACCGGACGGAGCCTTTATTTGTGATGAATGTGTAGGAATCTGTTCAGAGATTATCGATGAAGAGTTTGCCGATGATTACAGAATGGATGAAGACATCAATCTGATGACACCGAAAGAAATGAAAGAATTTCTGGATGATTATGTAATTGGGCAGGATGAGGCAAAAAAGGTTCTTTCTGTGGCTGTATATAACCATTACAAGAGAATTCTGTCTGCACAGAAGACTGATGTGGAATTACAGAAGAGTAATATACTGATGCTTGGACCGACAGGTTCGGGAAAAACTTATCTGGCACAGAATCTTGCAAGAATGCTGAATGTGCCATTTGCTATTGCGGATGCAACCACATTGACGGAGGCAGGTTATGTCGGGGAAGATGTGGAAAATATTCTTCTGAAGCTGATTCAGGCTTCCGATTATGATATTGAGCGGGCACAGCATGGAATCATCTATATTGATGAGATTGATAAGATTACAAGAAAGTCTGAGAATGCATCCATCACACGTGACGTATCCGGAGAGGGTGTACAGCAGGCCCTTTTAAAAATCATTGAGGGTACAGTTGCTTCTGTTCCCCCTCATGGCGGAAGAAAGCATCCGCAGCAGGAATTTATTCAGATTGACACGTCGGATATCCTGTTTATCTGTGGAGGGGCTTTTGAAGGACTGGAAAAAATTATAGAGACTCGTATGGATACGAAAACAATAGGATTTAACGGCTCTCTTGGTCTGAAACATGAAAAAAATGTGGGTGGTTGTTTCGCTGGATGCACTGGATGAAGAAGCAATGGTACGTATTCTGAAAGAGCCGAAGAATTCTCTGGTGAAACAGTATCAGGCTCTCATGGAGATGGATGGAGTGGAACTGGAATTCGAAGAGGAAGCTCTGCGTGAAGTTGCCAAGATTGCCATGGAGCGTAAGACAGGAGCCAGAGGACTTCGTTCCGTGATCGAGAAAACCATGACGGATGTTATGTATGAGTCTCCGTCCGATCAGACAATCCAGAAATGTGTGATTACAAAAGATGCGGTAACAGGAAAAGAAAGCCCTGTAGTAACACATGGAGAAAGTAAAGTCTCCAGAAGAAGAAATTCTTCGAAACGGGCAGGAAGACCGGAAACCGCCTGACAGGGAGGAAACAGATGAACAATACGATAAAGGTGATGCCTGCCATTGCACTTCGCGGAACAACTATTTTGCCGGACATGATCGTCCATTTTGATATCAGCAGGGAGAAATCCGTCAAAGCAGTGGAAGAGGCTATGACCCAGGACCAGAAAATCTTTTTGGTGACCCAGAAAGATCCGAAGGTGGAGGAGCCTGCCATAGATGATCTGTACAGAATCGGTACAATTGCCATGGTAAAACAGGTTGTCAAGATGCCGAAAGGTGTTCTGCGGGTTCTGGTGGAAGGTCTGGAACGGGCAGAGCTTGTGGAACTGGAAGAAGAGATATCGTATCTGGAGGCAGAAGTTGCCGGATTTGAGACGGAAGAACAGGTTCTTCCTGATAATCTAAAAGAGGCGATGGTTCGCAGTATCAAAGATATTTTTCTTGTATATTGCAGGGAAAATCAGAAGATCAGCAAAGAGCTTTCCAATCAGATCCTTGATATCGAGGAGATAGGGCATTTGGTAGATCAGATCTGTATCAATCTTCCGTTGGGTTTTGAGCAGAGACAGCAGCTTCTGGAGGCTGTTTCTCTGGATGACCGTTATGAACTTCTGGGTGTTATTATGAGCAATGAGATTGAAATCATGCGATTGCGCACAGAAATTCAAAATAAAGTCAAAGAACGGATCGATAAGAATCAGAGAGAATATATCCTCCGGGAACAGCTGAAACTCATCCGGGAAGAACTGGGTGAAGATGATACGGTTTCGGAAGCAGATCATTTCCAGCAGCAGGCGGAAAATTTGAAGGCATCCGAAGAGGTTAAGGATAAGATTTTCAAGGAAATCAAAAGGTTCAAGAGCCTCGGATACAATAATTCAGAGAGCAGCGTATCAAGAGGATACATCGATACTCTGCTTAAACTTCCATGGGATAAGGCATCCCGGGATAACAATAACTTGAATAAAGCAAAAGATATTCTGGAAGCAGATCATTACGGACTGGAAAAGGTGAAAGAGCGAGTGCTGGAATTTCTGGCAGTGCGTACACTGACCAAAAAAGGAAGCAGTCCGATCCTTTGTCTGGTGGGACCGCCGGGAACCGGTAAAACATCCATTGCCCGTTCGGTGGCCAGAGCTTTAAATAAAAAATATGTGAGAGTCTGCCTGGGAGGTGTCAGAGATGAGGCTGAGATCCGCGGACATCGTCGAACCTATGTGGGCGCTATGCCGGGACGTATCGCTGCCGGACTGATACAGGCAGGTGTAAAAAATCCTCTGATGCTTCTGGATGAGATTGATAAAGTCAGCAGTGATTATAAAGGAGACACTTCATCTGCTCTTCTGGAGGTTCTGGATTCGGAGCAGAACAAAAAGTTCACAGATCACTATGTGGAACTTCCCATTGATCTGTCAGAAGTATTGTTTATTGCTACCGCAAATGATCCGCAAAGTATTCCCAGACCATTGATGGATCGTATGGAAGTGATTGAGATTTCCAGCTACACGGAAAATGAAAAAGAACATATTGCCAGAGAGCATCTGATTTCCAAACAGATGAAAGCAAACGGGCTAAAAGAAGGTCAGCTTTCAATCACGGATGAGGCGCTGCGCCTGATGATATCCGGGTATACGCGGGAAGCGGGTGTCCGGAATCTGGAAAGAAAATTAGGAGAAATCTGCCGGAAAACTGCCCGGAAAATTCTTCAGGATAAGCAGAAACATGTGGAAGTGACGAAAGAAAATCTGGAAGAATTTCTAGGAAAATCCAGATACAATTATCAGAAAGTAAATGAAAAAGATGAGATAGGTATTGTCCGGGGATTGGCATGGACCAGTGTAGGAGGCGATACGCTTCAGATTGAAGTCAATCTGATGCCGGGAAAAGGAGAATTTCTTCTGACCGGTCAATTGGGAGATGTGATGAAAGAATCTGCGCAGGCGGGAATCAGTTATATTCGTTCTGTAGCAGATATGTATGGAATTGATGCGGAATTTTTCAAAAAACATGATTTGCACATCCATATTCCGGAAGGTGCGGTGCCGAAAGATGGACCTTCTGCAGGAATCACTATGGCGACAGCCATGCTTTCTGCCATTACCGGGCGCGCAGTGAAAGCAAATCTGGCTATGACAGGTGAGATTACCCTGAGAGGAAGAGTGCTGCCGATCGGAGGGCTGAAAGAAAAATTGCTTGCCGCAAAGACAGCGGGTATCACGAATGTACTGGTACCGGCTCAGAATAAACCGGATGTGGAAGAAATCGACAATGAAATCACGGCCGGTCTTCGAATTGTATTTGTTGAGAGCATGGAAGATGTGTTGAAAGAGGCACTGGCAGACTGAGTCTGCCGGTCAGGATAACGAAAACCTTAGGACAGCAGGAGGGCATTATGGTCATAAAAAACGTATCACTGGATATCGTCTGCGGTATCACCAGTAAGCTTCCCAAAACAGGACGGCCGGAAGTGGCATTTGCAGGGAAATCCAATGTGGGAAAATCATCCCTGATCAATGCTTTGATGAACCGGAAATCACTTGCCCGCACCAGTGCGGCGCCCGGAAAGACACAGACAATAAATTTCTATAATGTCAATGAAGCAATTTATCTGGTGGATCTTCCGGGTTACGGATATGCCAGAGCTTCAGAAGAAATCAAGGCAAAGTGGGGCAAGATGATTGAGGATTATCTTCACCAATCCAAGGAGATCCGCGCGGTTTTTTTGTTAATTGATATTCGTCATAATCCCACAGAAAATGACAGAATCATGTACCGATGGATTCTGGATCACGGGTATGAGCCGATCATTATAGCAACGAAACTGGATAAAATCAAGAGAAGCCAGGTTCAGAAGCAGATAAAGGCGATACGTCAGGGATTACAGGTGGTTCCCGGAACTGTGATGATTCCGTTTTCGGCGCAGACCAAACAGGGAAGAGAAGAAATCTGGGAAATCATTGATCAGTTGACTGGATTCGAAGAAGAAAAGGAACCAAACAGTGACGGGAAAAGTGAAACAGATGGAGATACAATGTAAAATGGAAAAATTTGTGAAAAATGGACAATCGTCTATTCTTACAAAGAATATAGTTGTGTGCGGTATTGCTCTGCTCTGCACATTTTTGTGGGGGAGTGCATTTCCGAGCATAAAAGTAGGATACAGAATGTTTTCTATTGCGGGCAATGATACCGCCAGCCAGATGCTGTTTGCCGGATATCGTTTTACATTGGCCGGGATTCTTACCCTGATCATCGGCTGGATTGGTAATCGGAGTTTCCCGATTCCCCAAAAGCAGATCCGGAAAAAAATATTGGTGCTGGGACTTTTGCAGACTACATTTCAGTATTTATTTTTCTATATTGGTCTTTCTCATACAGAAGGTTCCAAAGGATCTATCATTACGGCATCAAATTATTTTTTTGCTATTGTGATGGCGCATTTCTGGTTCACGAAAAAGAGGGGATATTCCGGTGAGGATCGAATGAATCTGCGTAAAACGGTAGGCTGTCTTCTGGGACTTTCCGGAGTTGTCCTGGTGAATTTTACGGCAAACGGGTTTGACGGGAATTTTACGCTGACAGGAGAAGGCTGTATGGTTGCCTGCAGTCTGGTGGCGGCTGTGGCTTCGGTATATGTGAAAACCTTTGCGGCGGAGGATAATACTTTTACTATTACAGGATGGCAGTTTTTGTTTGGCGGTCTGGTTTTGACGGCGATCGGGTTTTTCCTGGGAGGAAGTGTTCAGGGATTTACTTTAAAGAGCAGTGCATTGCTGCTCTACATGGCGATCATTTCCAGTGTGGCATTCTCTCTGTGGACATTGCTTCTCACACATAATCCTGTGGGCAAGGTGGCGATTTATGGATTTACCAACCCAATATTTGGGGTACTTCTGTCAGGACTGATCCTTGGTGAAAATGCATTTACACTGAAAAATCTGATTGCATTGCTTTGCGTATGTGCGGGAATTTTAACGGTAAATCTGAGGATTAAGGCAAAAAGTGTGGAAAACTGAGGTAATTTCCTTGTAATGTGTGGAAAAATCAGATACAATAGGGCTTGACATTTGGGAATGTTCCCGATGTCAGGCTCTTTTTGATATATAGGCGTTTTGTTGTCCTATATTTGATGATATAGATTTTGAAAGAACAGGTGAGCGGATGGGAATTATTAAAGCGGCAAAGCTTGCTTACGACTATTTAAGATATGGAGAAGAGGGAGAAGAACCGGAGGTAAACCGGGCAATTGATGACGTGGATCTGGATATTGAGGAGGGGCAGTTTATTGCTATCCTGGGTCACAATGGAAGCGGAAAATCCACACTTGCCAAGCATATCAATGGTCTTCTGGTACCTTCTGAGGGTACTTTGTGGGTGGATCATATGGATACTTCTTCTCTTGATGATATATGGAAGATCCGGCAGAAGGCAGGAATGGTATTTCAAAATCCGGACAATCAGATTATTGGAACTGTAGTGGAGGAGGATGTGGGATTTGGGCCGGAAAATCTCGGAGTGCCCACAGATGAAATCTGGCGTCGTGTAGATGAAAGTCTGGCGGCAGTAGGGATGACAGCTTACCGTCATCAATCTCCGAATAAGTTGTCCGGTGGACAGAAGCAGAGAGTAGCAATTGCCGGAGTAATGGCCATGCGTCCCAAGTGCATTGTGCTTGATGAGCCTACAGCTATGCTGGATCCGAATGGAAGAAAAGAAGTGCTGAAAGCAGTCCGTGAGCTGAATCAGAAAGAAAAAGTGACAGTGATTCTGATCACCCATTACATGGAAGAAGTTGTATTCGCTGACGATGTGTATGTAATGGATAGTGGTCATGTGGTGATGCATGGAATTCCCCGTGATATTTTCTCACGGGTAGATGAACTGAAAAAATATCGGTTAGATGTGCCGCAGGTGACATTGCTTTCCTATGAATTACGTAAGACAGGACTCATGATTCCGGAAGGAATTCTGACAATCCAGGAACTGGTGGATGCACTGGGGCAGGAGGATCTGAGCGTCCCGGAAAATTGGGAAAAAATTGAGATTCATGATACGTATTCCAATGTTGAAAATATAAAATGGGAAAAAACAGACGATCAGCCGCAAAGTGGTGCCCAATCCATTCGGATGGAACATGTATATTATACTTATAGTCCGGGGACTGCCTATGAGATGCATGCGCTGAAGGATGTGAGCCTGGAGATTCCACAGGGACAGTTTGTGGGGATCATCGGACATACGGGAAGTGGAAAGTCTACATTGATTCAGCATTTTAATGGATTGGTACGTCCTTCTCAGGGGCATATTTATTTTGAAGGTCAGGATATCTGGGCGGAACAGTTTCCTCTTCGGGGTTTGAGAAGTCAGGTAGGACTGGTATTTCAGTATCCGGAGCATCAGCTGTTTGAGACCGATGTACTGACAGACGTATGTTTTGGTCCTAAAAATCAGAATCTTACACAGGAAGAATGCGAAGAACGTGCCAAAGAAGCACTGAAACATGTGGGACTGGATGAGAGTTTTTATGCAAAATCCCCCTTTGAATTGTCGGGAGGACAGAAAAGAAGAGTAGCGATTGCAGGTGTGTTGGCCATGAATCCGAAAGTGCTCATATTGGATGAGCCTACGGCTGGTCTGGATCCACAGGGAAGAGATGAGATTCTGGATCAGATTGCAAGCCTGCATGAGACCAGAGGAATTACGATTATTTTGGTGTCACACAGCATGGAAGACATTGCAAAATATGTGGATCGAATTATTGTTATGAATCATGGGGAAAAGGCGTATGACGATGCTCCGAAGAAAGTGTTTTCTCATTATAAAGAACTGGAAAAAATCGGTCTGGCTGCGCCTCAGATTACTTATATTATGCATGCACTGGCGGAAAAAGGTATGGTAGTGGATACCAGTGCTACTACTGTTGAAGAAGCAAGAGTGGTTATCATGAAAGCGTTAGAGAAAAGAGGTGCCTTATGATTCGAGATATTACGATAGGTCAGTATTATCCGGCGGATTCCATATTGCATCGCCTGGATCCCAGGGTAAAGTTCGTCGGAACTATGGTATATATTGTGTCATTGTTTATTTTTTCATCCTGGTTTGGATATGTGGTTGCAGCACTTTCTCTGATCGCAATGATTATAATTTCGAAAGTTCCTTTTAAGTTCATGATAAAAGGATTGAAGCCGGTTATGATGCTGCTTTTGATTACCATGTTTTTCAATCTGATTTTTACACCGGGAGAGGTGATCTGGTCTTTCTGGATCATTAAGATTACAAAAGAAGGAATCCGTATGTCTCTGAAAATGGGGGTACGTTTGGTATTCTTGATCATCGGAGCATCCTTGATGACGCTGACCACCACACCGAATCAGTTGACGGATGGGCTGGAAAGATTGATGCGTCCACTGAATAAAATTCATGTGCCGGTTCACGAGATTGCCATGATGATGTCGATTGCCCTGCGTTTTATCCCGATTCTTCTGGAAGAGACGGATAAAATCATGAAAGCCCAGATGGCAAGAGGAGCCGATTTTGAGAGTGGTGGACTGGTACAGAAAGTGAAAAATATGGTACCGCTTCTGGTACCGTTGTTTGTTTCTGCATTTCGTCGTGCCAATGATCTTGCCATGGCAATGGAAGCCAGATGTTATCATGGCGGTGATGGAAGAACACAGATGAAGCCACTGGTTTATGCAGGAAGAGATTATGTGGCTTATCTTGTGATGTTCGGATATCTTGCCGTGAGTGTTGTGTTCAGAATTGTGGGGATTTAGGAGAGCAGAATGAAACGGGTAAAATTGACAGTGGCCTATGACGGGACCAACTATTGTGGATGGCAGGTACAGCCCAATGGGCTGTCTGTGCAGGAAGTACTGAACCAATACTTAAGCGAATTGCTGGGAGAACCGATTTCTACTATTGGAGCCAGTCGGACGGATGCCGGTGTGCATGCGCTGGGAAATGTAGCGGTATTTGATACCAATGCCCGAATGCCGGCAGATAAAATTTCCTTTGCACTGAATACCCGGCTGCCGGAGGATATCCGTATTCAGGATTCCCGGGAAGTACCTTGTGATTTTCATCCCAGATTTCAGAAGACAATCAAAACATATGAATACAAAATATATAACCGCAGATTTCCGGATCCTACCAAGCGTCTGTATACGTATTTTTATTATTATCCGTTGGATGTGGAAAAAATGCGGGAAGGTGCTTCCTATCTTATAGGAGAACATGATTTTAAAAGTTTTTCCACCTACAAGCCTGAGGTGGAGAGTACGGTTCGTACCATTTATTCTTTGAATGTAAATCGTTCGGAAGACGACGTGATAACGATTCGGATTCAGGGAAATGGTTTTTTATATAATATGGTAAGAATCATAGCCGGTACGTTGATCCGTGTGGGCGGCGGTTACTATCCACCGGAATATGTAAAGACCATACTGGAAGGAAAAAACCGGGAGCTTGCCGGTGAGACGGCAAGACCGGAAGGATTGACTCTGATGGAAATCCGTTATCCGGAAACGGAGTGGAAAGATACCGGAGGAAATGTGGATAAAGCAATCCAAAACAGCGGTACCATGTGGAAAAAACATGAAAAATCAGCCGAAAATATAGAAAAAACAGTTGACACACACGGGTCAGTATAATATAATAACTCAATGTGACGTAGTGCGAAAATGCCTTGCCAAAGCCCCGGAAAAGGTATTTTACATTATAGATAATTACAGTTAAAAGTTTGAATAACAGGAGGGAAATCCATGAACAGTTTTATGGCTAATCCAGATAAGATTGAAAGAAAATGGTATGTAGTAGACGCTGAAGGCTGTACATTAGGCCGTTTGGCTTCCAATGTAGCAAGTGTTTTAAGAGGAAAAAACAAACCAGTTTTCACTCCTCATGTAGATACAGGTGATTATGTGATCGTAATCAATGCTGACAAAGTAAAAGTAACCGGTAAAAAACTGGATCAGAAAGTTTATTACAACCACTCCGATTATGTTGGTGGTATGAAAGAAACTACTCTGAGAGAGATGATGGCTAAAAAACCTGAAAAAGTTATTGAGCTTGCAGTAAAAGGTATGCTGCCAAAGGGACCTCTGGGAAGACAGATGATCAAAAAACTTCACGTATACGCTGGTGCTGAACATGCTCATGCAGCTCAGAAACCAGAAGTATTAACATTTTAATGAGGAGGTAAAGAACATTGGCTAATACAAGATTCTACGGAACAGGAAGAAGAAAAAAATCTATCGCAAGAGTTTATCTGACCCCAGGTACAGGTAAAATCACAATCAATAAAAGAGATATCGATGAGTATTTCGGTCTGGAAACTCTGAAAGTAGTTGTTCGTCAGCCGCTGGTAGCAACTGACACAGTTGATAAATTTGATGTTCTGGTAAATGTTCACGGTGGTGGATTTACAGGACAGGCTGGTGCAATCCGTCACGGTATTTCTCGTGCTCTTCTGCAGGCAGACGCTGAGTATAGACCAGTTCTGAAGAAAGCTGGTTACCTGACTCGTGATCCGAGAATGAAAGAACGTAAGAAATACGGTCTCAAAGCAGCTCGTCGCGCTCCGCAGTTCAGCAAGCGATAATTCGAGAGAACAAACAGAAAACACACAGACCCAGGAAATGCTTATATTTCCTGGGTTTTCTTTATACCCGCGATTTTATAGAGTACCACAAAAAAGGCTAAAAATTTGTCGGTAACTTACACATAACTTACACGTAACTTACAAATGCAAAAAGAAAAGGATTGTGTCTTATGTAAGACTTTGCTACAATGTGGAAAAGGCGAAAGAAGGGCAAAAGATGAACAGGACAGCTTATAAAAATCAGCATTGCAGGGAACATTACGACAGAATACCGCTAACAATTCCAAAAGGGGAGAAGGAACGAATAAAGGCGGCAGCTTCCGCCCTGGGAATGTCAGTTAATGAATATCTGTACGCCTTAGTATGCGACGACCTGGCAGCAGGGGAAAGTCGATTAGGAAAGAAGAAACAGGGCTTTAATGAAGAACAACGGCGCATGTTGGAAAAGTGGCAAGTGCCTAGAAAATATTACGATATGATAGAGGATTTATCTTATACGAAGGAAGAAGGCTATTTTATCTATCTGAAAAAGGGCTATATAAATGACGCGACGGGCAGCAGGAATATACACTGTGAGAAAACGGCAGAGGTAAGAAGAATCATAGGCAAGACACATAAAAAATAAGGCGGGTGTATATCCCGCCTTAAATCATATCCTGTTAATTGCGTCTATCAGTTCTTCTATTTCAAAATGTGTATATACCGTTTCTGTAACGCCTTGTCCTTTATGCCCTACAATCTTTTTAATGACCTTATCAGAAACACCAGCGACAGTAAGTAGGCTTATGCAAGTATGCCGGGTATCGTGCGGGCGGTGTGACATGCCTAGCGCTTCCATAAGCGGAAGCCAGTAACTATCATAGTAATTTCTATACTTGAAGTGTTCGCCTTGTGGAGTACTTAAAAGGTATTCGCAGTCATTGAGATTATACCAATATTCAAAAAACGGGTATACTTTATCTGCTATTGGCGCTGTACGGATTCCGGCAGCGGTTTTAGCTTCTGTGATTTTAAAACACTTTGCTTCTAAGTCTACATGCTCTTTCCTTAAGTTCAGCAGTTCGCTTATTCTACAGCCGGAGTATATCAGCATGAGGACGACAGTATAATATATATTCGTGTCCTTAACCTTCCATATACGGCTAATTTCCGTTTTACTAAATGGCTTGCGGTTGTATGCGTTCGGATTCCCGGCATTTTTGATATTTACATATTCTACTAAATTCCGTTCCTTCGGTATTATCTCATGTATGACGGCGTATTTATACATAAGTCCTAAGAGTACCTTAAGCTTCCTTAGTGTCGGGTAGTTCTTCCCGGATTCATCAACAATCATCTGTAAATGGTCTAATTTCACATCAACAAAGCGCATTTTAGCGATTTTATCACAGAGCAGCCAGGCGGCTTTATATCCTTTTACATTGGAATCGCTGACCGTTGGGTAATGTTCGTCGCTCCAGCGTTCGTATACATCTTCAAAAGTAACCTTAGCCGCGCTTACGTCGTAAGGGTTGGCGTTAAATTCAGCAAGGGCGGTTAATGCTTCTTTCCTGGTGGGATAATACCCGACGATAGTATAAAGCTGTTTTGCCTTCCCTGTTTCCGGGTTAATTTCCCAGCCCTTCGTCTTCTTTGCTACATAAGGGTTACGGCGGTTGCCAGGTTGCTTATAGACAGTCCCGAAGCCGTTAGGTAATTTCATAAATTACACCTTCCTTAAAAAAGGGTACAAAAAATAAGCCCCTTTATAAATTGCCGGGCTTATGGTATAATCTATGTGCGTGTTGATTATCTATAAGCCCTTGTTTATAGGTATCGCGTGAGCCGTTCCGGGTGGCAGCCTGGGGCGGCTTTTAATTATTTCTTTTTAAAAAGTTTTGATAGTAAGCCGGATTTTTTAGAGGGCTTACTATTTTCGGTAATATTTACTACGGGTTCGGGTGGCGTAGGTTCATAATCGGGATTCTTGAAAGTAACCGTAATAGAACAGCCGTAAGGCGTACCCTGGTAAATATCCAAATTGGGTATATCGTGTATATAATCATAATTTTCCAATAAAAAAGGTAAATCTTTTCTTGATATATTCCCTAACACATCTTTAAAAATACCGACTTCTACGCGTATTGCGTCTTCATCTTCAAATTTGTATTTTACAAGATTTACAGATAATTCCCCTTTTTTATAATCTATACCATTAGAACCGCGAAAAAGCTTTATATCTTCTAATAGTTGTTGTCTGCTAGAGCCGTTTGAGTTATTAAAAGTAACGCCGACAAGGCGGAAAGTTTGATTATAATATTCTTCTTTTGTGTCCATAATGCGCCTTTCTTTGACTTTAGTACCATAAATCTATCACGCGGAAAGGTGGTAGAACATGGTAATTATTAAGTTATGGGAAGTTCGCACAGCTAAAGGCTTGAAGCTTGAAGCTGTAGCAGCTTTAACAGGCGTTAGCAAGTCCACACTTAACAACATTGAAAACGGTAAGACTTCGCCTACGTTGGCTAACCTGGAAAAGATAGCCAGGGGCTTAGGCTGCCGTATCAGTGACTTATACGAATCAGAATATAAATAGCATTATACCATTAGAAGCCAATACATAGCCCAGCATTAAAAATATTTCCTATATCCTGGAAATCTTTTTAGAATATAGGACAAGCCGGGCGGAATTTTGTATAATGGATAGCATTAAGGAAGGGGGCTTAACTATAAATGCGTGAGAAGCTACACGACCTTATAAACACTATCCAGGACGAAAGGCTACTAAGGAAAATATACTTTTATATCCTGGGATTGAAGGGTAGGCGTTAAAAGCGTCTATCCTTCTTTCATTTCTGCAATGATTTTCTTAAGTACGTTCCATTCATCTTCTGTAAGCTTGCAAAGAGCCTTAAGCAGATTCTTTTTAAACTTATCTTCGCTGCCGGATATGCGCCCTATATATAAATCAAGTTCTTCATCTTCGGACATAGGGTTAAACATATTGCCGTTACCAGTCCTAAGCCAGTCTTCACTAACATTAAAACAACTGCTTATAAGCTTAATGTGTTTTTCTGTAACATTTCTATTACCGTTTTCAATAGAGGATATACCAGACTTAGATAGCCCTATTGTTTCGCCTAATTTTTCCTGGCTAATGTTCAAATGTTCGCGTAAATATTTAATTCTTTCGTTAGCGGTCACGTTTTCGCCCCCTTTCTGTAACTTAGTATATTATAAAAAGTTCCGTTTGTAAACAAAAAGATAAAATAAGTGTTGACAAAGTTCTGTTTGTGGAATAATATAAATACAGACGGAACTTAAAGGCAATACAAACAAAACGAAAGAGAGGTTTAGAAAATGCAGCCGGACACAATTAAACGCGCTTTGCATAGCTTCATTGACAAAATGGACTATAGTTTGCAGAGAAAAGTATATTTTTACATTTTGGGACTAAAAGGAACAGATTAAACACCAGGGCGGCAGCAGTCGCCCGGTAAGCGTCCCTAGTTTAGCGGCAGAATACCGTACCGGGTGGCGGTGGCGCTGGTTCGATTCCAGCGGGGCGCATTAGAAGCAAGGACGGCGACCTTGCAGCAGATACAGCAAGCGAATAGCTGTACCTGTATATCGTGCAAAAATAGCGGCGGGCATACCAGCTATAGAGTATGTAGACGGTCAACAGGTTTTTGAGCAGCTTTTTTAATGTGAAAAAGCGCCTACACGATAAATTAACGCCGGAATAGGAGAATACAGAGCATGAGAGAAATACAGCCACGCCCGCCGCCTTGCGCGGTGGATAAATATGTATTAGGCGGCAGCAGTCGCCCGCGTAATGCAGCCTACCAGCGGTAGCCAGTCCCCAGCCTGGATAAATGCAGAGGGCGCGCGGAATATAAAAAAAGAAAGGAAAAAGGCAGCCTAGAAAAATCAATGAAAAAATATGTAGTCTGCTACAGCGGCGGGCATAGTTCGGCACTAGTGGCGGTAGAAGCTGTAAGGAAAGTCGGAAAAGAAAACGTGATTTTATTAAATCACGATATAAGTCCAGCGGTAGAACACGAAGATATTAAGCGCTTTAAAAAAGAAGTGGCTAATTACCTGGGAATAGAAATTACATACGCAAATATGCCAGGCTGGGAAACAGAAACGCCGTTAAAGATATGCACTAAAAAACAGGCTTTCAAGATAGATTTAAGGAAAGTCCCATGCACATACAATCTCAAAACGCTTCCGTTTCAAAAGTGGTTAAGTGAAAATTACCCAGGGACAGCAGATAAACCAAACGAAGACATAGTAGTGCTTTATGGTTTTGATGCAACGGAAATAAGCAGAATACAGCGGAGAGCTGGAATAATGGCGGTAATGGGATATAGGACAGATTACCCGTTAGCATATTGGGACAGAACAATACAAAACATAGAGGAAATAGGAATTAAAAGACCTGTCACATACGAAATTTTTAAGCATGCAAATTGTATAGGATGTTTAAAAGCTGGGCGACAACATTGGTATGTAGTTTATTGCTTATATCCTATGATTTTTAAAGAAGCGGTAGAAGCGGAAAAAGAAATAGGACATAGCATTATAAAAGGTGTATGGCTTGAAGATTTAATACCACAATATAGAACTATGCGTAAATTAGGGATAGTACCAGGGGATAAGATGAAAAGTCAAACATTTTGGTCTATGGTACGGAAAAAGATTAAAGAAAGCGAAGAAGACAATAGACCTTGTGAGTGTGCGGAATAAAACCAGGGGCGGCAGCAGTCGCCCGCGTAATGCAGCCTACCAGCGGTAGCCAGTCCCCAGCCTGGACAAATGCAGAGGACGCGAAAATACATAGGAAAGGCGGGATAATTTGAGGGATAACAACATAAAGCCAGCGGAAGCGGCGGACATTTTAGGAGTATCGCCGCAATTTGTCCGCGTGGCTATGCAGCAAGGGAAGCTTAATATAGGAATCGCTATACAGCTTCCGGGTTCTTCTTCCTGGGCGTATCAGATAAGCGCAAAGCTTTTAGCTGATTATACCGGGAAAGACATAGAAAAAGAAATAGCAGAAATACGAAGCAAAAGATAAAAAGATTGTGGCAGCAGTCTTAAGAAAAGCCCTTGTTTAGAGGTATCAAAAAAATGAGCGTGAAACTTGTAGTTATTTCAATCATAGCGGCAGCAGTTGTAATAATTGCGACAGCAGTAGGCGGGATGATTATAACCGCTGCCGCTATAAATTGGGCTTACCAGGAAAGGCGGTAAGCGTGGAAAACGAAGAAGAAAGAAGGAAGGCACTTAGGGAATTTTACAGCATATACAGACGATTGCAGAAGAAACACACTTTAAGACTACATAGCCACTTTAGCATATATGACGACGGACTAATAGAAATATGGGAGTACAAAGGCGACCAAAGGACGCGGGCTATATGCAAGGTGAAAGAAGAAAGCGAAATAGAGTGTTACAAGAGAGCGACAGAAGCGCTAATAAGCTATGAAAAAGGATAGATAGGAGAAAAACAGACAATGAAACGATTTGTAGTAGAAGTAGAGGTATTAGGAAGAAGACAGACGCGGTTAGTTCCGGCGAAAGACGAATATACAGCCCGTAGAAATTGCACTACGGAAGAATCTACAGTTATTTCCTGTGTACCTTATACCGGACAGAAGGTAAATTTAAGCAGCCAGGAAGAAGTGACCCAGGAAAGGTTATTTAGGGGCTGCCTGGCGGCGAACAGACGAAAGAAAGGGGGATATACAGTATGGCAGCAGCGGTAGTAGAAAGTATCGAACGTAAGAAGGCAAGAGCCGAAGAAGCTAACGCCCTTATCGAAGGCTTAGACGAAGTAACAAAAAAGGCGGTTTATATCGCTACGAAAATGGTTTTAGCGCGGAGAGATACAGAAGAAGGAAGGACGGGGCAGAAGTGACATTAAAGAGAATCGCAAACAAAAGCAACAGGAAAGCCCGGAACTGTCTTAAGTGTAATCGCCGCTTAAAGAATCTGAAAGACAATGTTGTAAATACATGTGAAGGGTGCGGGCAGCAGCACTTAGTAGACTTCTACACGAATAATACTATAGTGCTTACGGTGGCAGAGCGCCCCGAACTTAGAAGAAGACCGGGCGAACCGAAAGAGATAAGCCCGGAATATGCACAGAACCAGGAAGCTTTTAATAAGCGCTTGGAAAGGTTTAGAAAGAAGTGGGAAGGGGAAAACACACATGTTTATTAAAGTATTTCTTGCAGCGGTGGTAGTCCTGGCGCTTTTGGGATGTATCGGCGCGAATCAGAGAGAAAATAAACGCCTGGCAGCAGGAATAGCGCTTGTAGCGCTTATTCTGCTTACGGTAGTAATGGTAAGCGGCAGCAGCAAAAAAGAAGACAAGCCGACAGCAGTAGCGCCGGAATCAGGGGAAATTACAGTAGACCAAAACCAATGGGGAACGATTACAGTTACGGACAGGGAAACGGGCATAACCAGGGAATACCAGGGTTGTATACATATTTCCGGCAGCTATCCTTATGAAACTTATGAATTTATGGGACTTTGTGTAAATATGGACGCAGCTATAACTATCGGGGAATGGTCGCCGGGAATGTATAAGCTGTACTACGAAGACCAGGAAGCTTATTGGAAGGAAAAGAAAGACCAGGAAAAGGAGAATACAGACAATGAATAATTTTATTTTATTGTACGGCGAAGCCTTAGACTATCCGCAACAGGTTAGCGTAGATAAGAAGGGAAAGGCGTACTACAAATTTAATGCAGCGGTAGAAAGGGAAAGCGGAATTATTGATATTTTGCCTATTGTGGTAGAAGAAGATACGCCCGCTTTTAATGCCCTGGCAGATATTGACGAAATCGGGGAAATTGTAGGCGCACAGCTTCTTATTACCGGGGAAATTCGCACAAGGAACATTAAGGACAAGTTAGACGTATCGGTAAGGGCGTTATCTATCAAGGAAGACAACGACTACAAGGGCATAACAAACCAGGTAATAGTAACCGGGCATATATGCAAGGAAGTACCAATTAGAACAACACCGCGCGGGCTTCTTATAGCCGACCTGGTATTAGCAGTAAACCGGGAAGACGGTAGCAAGTTAAGCGACTACATACCTTCTATCATGTGGAACGGGACAGCTACCAGGGCAAAGGAAAAATTGCACGTTGGGGACTGTATCGAAGCTATAGGGCGTTTGCAGAGCCGCGAATATATAAAAGACTTAGGGGACGGGGAAAAAGAGCCTAGAACGTGCTTAGAACTGTCCGTAAACAAGTACGAATTACAGAAGATAAGCGAAGTATCAGCTTAACGGCAGATATGAGATATATACACCCGAAGAAAGCCAAAAAGACAAAAGATTAGCCGCTAGATTATCGGGAAATAACCTAGCGGCTTTGCCGTACATAGCTGTACTTACTCACAAAAATAGTATAGCAAAATGTACGGCGGAAGTCAACGAAAAAGCTTATTTTTCAAGGGTTTTCCGCCCTTTTTATGGCTTGATAAAAGTATTAACGATAGGGTGGGTAACTATGCCGTACATAATTGAAGTAGTAAGGGCTGGGAGTACTGTAGAGGTATCGAAGTACTATAGCAGCAGATTTAACAAGAAAGGAAAGGGAAGGGGGAAGCGAAGAAGTTTAACAACAGAGGAACAAAAGAAGGTAAATAAAAGAGCAGCAGAGAAAAAACTAAGAAGACTGATTAACGAGAACTTCCAGGAAGGGGACACACATTTAGTATTAGATTATAAGCTTAGTGAGCGTCCAGCGGGGCGGGAAGGCATGAGGGCAGACGCAGACGACTTCTTAAAGGAAATGCGGAAGCTGTATAAGTCCCTGGGGCTGGTATTCAAATATATACACGTTATGGAAATCGGCAAGAAGGGCGCGTTACATCACCACTTAGTTATAAATACACCCGACGAAGTAAGCCAGCGCACAATAACGAAAGCCTGGAAGGGCAGAGGGCGGACACACTTTAACCCCCTGGATGATACCGGGCAATATGCAAAATTAGCGTCGTATTTGATAAAGCAAAGTGACGGAATGTTAAAAGACCCGGACGCATTGCAAGGGAAGCGCTGGAATAGTTCTAAGAACTTAAGAAAACCGACGATTATAAGGAAAGAGCCTATAAAGGATAAGGGTTGGTATAACAGAATAGCCCGACTTCCTAAAAAGCTACAAGAATCCTACTACCTGGACGGCGATAGCGTACAGGAAGGAATACACGAAAAGACAGGTTATACGTTCTTTACCTATACGTTCGTAAGAATCAATCAGACATGGAAGGAAACAGAATTAGAATGGGAAAAACTTTAGGAATTGACAGGGACACAGCAAGACGTATTAAGCGCATGAGTACCAAAGAGTTAGACGGCTATTTAACCAGGGTAACGGATAAAAGCTATAACAATGGGTACGAAGAAGGCTTAGTAAATGGTATCGCATTAGCGGGACAGGCTTTAGACGCTATATTAAAGCAGCGCGTAGAATCCGGCGAACTTAGCCAGGAATCAGCGAACGAAATAACGAAAGCTGTAGGCGTACATATCGCAGAAGCGCCGGAACGGGCGCGGCAGCAGATGAAGAAAGAAGCGGCAGCAGTCCAGGAAGGAAAGGACAAAGACCATGAATAGGGTGTTATTTATAGCCCTTACGGTGTATCTGATAGGTTATCTTATCTGTGTAGTAATCACGATACCGTTAATAATATGGGCGGTACATGAGGATGAAAAGGAAGAAGGGATATACAGGGAAGGGGTAACGCCGGACTTGTTCGGAAGGACTGTTTTAGTATCAATATTACTTAGTATGTTATGGTTCTTACTTATCCCACTGTATATCCTTGTACTGGCAGAAAAGATAACAGGAAGGGGCGAAGATGATTGACACAGGAAAAGGAAACGGAAGCACAGGCGCAAGCTGCCGTCTTTGATTGGGCGCGCTGGCAGCAGTCAAAACACCCGGCGTTAAAGTCCATGTATCACGCAGCGAATGAAGGGAAGCGTAGCCGGGTAGCTGGGGCGAATCTGAAACGCCAGGGAATGAAGCCGGGCGTTAGTGATATTTGCTTACCGTATGCAGCAGGCGGCTTTAATAACCTGTATATCGAATTGAAGGTAGGCAGCAACAAAGCGACGGAAGAACAATTAAGCTTTATCGACACAATTAACGGAATTGGCGGGAAAGCGGTTATTGTTTACGGTTCGGACGCAGCTATAGAAGTAATTACGGCTTACCTGGAAGGAACAATAGACAGCCTGGGTATTAAAAGCGATACATACCCGGCAGAAAAGGCGAAGCTTACCGACAAGGTAAATGAAAAGCGGTTTATAGGCTTTTGCGGTACGGATTGCAGAACTTGTAATAATACGGGCTGCCTGGGGCGGAAAGAATAAACAAAAGATAACCCCCTTTTAAGGGACTGGCAAAGCAAGGATAAATAATATATCACGAATATAACAGTAAACAAAGCACACGCGGCAGAGCCTTTAAGACTGCTGCCGCAGAAAGGAAGGTTTAGGAATGGATAAGTTGAAATTAAAGGCGTGGGCGGTAAAGCTTTTGGAATGGTTCAGAAAATGGCTGTTTTTAGGAAGCGAATTAGCAGAGCCTACAAGGGTACACTACATAAAGTGCGAAAAAGAGCTTTTTAGTGATGTGGTAGGCGGCTATAAGTCTTTTGAGATACAGAAGAATGACAGGGACTACCAGCCGGGCGACGACATAGTACTTAGAGAGTATGACAAAGAATTAGCAGAACTTACGGGGCGGGAAATTAGGGTAAGTATTATTTATTTCCTGGCTGATTATCCAGGAATAGAACCGGGTTACTGTATTTTAGGAATAGAAGAATATTAGGAAAGGAAGGTAGGAAGATATGAGAACGGCAGCGGTTGTAAATTTAAAGGGCGGCGTAGGGAAAAGTACGACAGCTATTAACATGGCTTTACTTATGACAAAGGTACATAAAAGGCGCGTGTTATTGGTAGATAACGATATACAGGCAAATGTAAGCAAATTCTTTAGCGTACACAGCTATGACTATAAGAGTATGGAAAACGTATTAAGGGACGACAGGACAATAGCAGAAGACGTTATAAGAAGCAGCGGACGTTACGGCTTAGACATTATCCCGGCTAATATGAATATGGACGCGGCAGCAGTTGACCTTATGTTAGACCAGGAAGCTAATCAAATGACAAGGCTTAAGGAAGTCTTAGAACAGGTAGAAGACCGCTACGACTATTGTTTTATAGATTGTCCGCCAGGCGTGGGAATCAACGTACTTAACGCCCTGGTAGCAGCAAATGACGTTATTATACCGATTAAGGCAGATAAGAACGCTTTAGACGGTATGGAAGAATTGACAGAGGTAATAGAAGAAGTAAGAGCCTATAACCCTGGCTTATCCCTTGTTAAATGCCTGGTAACAATGTTTACGAACGATATAGAGGTAGTAAAGGGAGAAGAAGCTTTACAGAAAAGCGGATACAGCACGTTTAATACTCACATCCGATATAGCAAGAAAGTTAACGCATGGACGTATGAGAAGGGAAAGAGCCTTATAGAAGTAACGCCCAGGAGCGCGGCGACCAGGGACTATAAGAACTTGGTACTAGAATATATGGAGTTAACAAGGAGGTAGAAAATGACAGATTATAATAGTTACCCGGACAATATACAAGAAATGACAGAAGAAAGCTGGAACGACTTTTTTACATACTGCATAGAAGGGATAGAAAGTAGACAGGCATATAAAAATAGCATATACGAACAACACGAAGATTTAAGAATTTTGTGGATAAAGAAGGAAAAAGGGCTAGGAATTTGCATAGGAAGAAAACACGAAGGCGGAAAACAGATTATTAAACATTACAGAGTGGGTACAGATGAAGCATGGAAAACATTTAAAAATGGTTTTGCTTCACAATTTGCAAGGGATAATAGCTAGAAAGGAAGGTAAACAATGGGAAGATTAGGAATAGGCGACAGGTTGAACGTAAACAGTAAACGGGGCATTATATTTACAGAAGAATACAGGAAGGTTAGGTTAGACCCGCGTACACTGATTCCCAGCGAACGCAATAAGTACAGCCAGGAGAATATAGAAGAACTGGCGGACAATATGTTACTTGTCGGACAGCTACAGGAAGTCATAGTAGGACGGGTAGAAGGACAAGACAGAATCATAGTAGGGCATAGGCGAACAGCGGCAGCAGTCCTTAACATCAAGCGCGGGCATGATAGCTTTAAGTTGATAGACTGTAAAGTTAAAGAAATGTCCGAAGCTATGTTTATGCTTACGCTACATAGTGCAAATATTTTTAATAGGCATTTAAGCGCATGGGAATTAACCGAAGGCGTAGCGGAGTTTAAGAAGTATCTGATAGCCGCTAAAGAATCCGGGGAAGTGAAAATAGAAGGCAAAATGCGCGATTACATAGCGGACGCTATCGGCGTTTCTACGGGTAAAATGGCACAAATGGAAAGTATCAATAATAATTTATGCGAAGAAGGAAAGGAAGCATTTAAGAACGGGGATATAAACTTTACAACAGCTTACGAAACGTCCAGACTGCCGGAAGAAAAGCAAAAAGAGGTTATCGCTTCCGGGGAAATGTTAAGTAGCGAAGTGAAGCAAATGGTAGAACAGGAACGGCAAAAGGAAAGCCGGGTGGCAGCAGCCGAAGAACCGAAGCCGGGCGACGACTACGAACCAGCACACCCGGAAAGTATTACTTCTTTGTGCTATTCCTGTAAATATTATTCGGAATGTAACGTAAAAACGGGGACTTGTGAAAAGTGCGATAAGTACATAAATAAAGCAGAATCAGAAAAAACGGAAGAACAGCGGTATAGTGAAGAACAGGACAAAATAGACAGAGACACAGCAAGAAAGCTTAAGCAGCAGTCCGACGACGAAAAAATGAAGCATTTACCCAGCGAAGCGGCAGCAGGACAAAAGATACATAGCATACGGTTGGCGGCAAATTCTTTTAATGATGTGGCAAGCGGCAAGAAGCCTTTTGAACTTTGCAAAAATGACAGAGGGTACAAGGTAGGCGATACGCTGGAAATGCTGGAATTTAAAGACGGAAAAAACACAGGGCGAATGATACGGGCAGAAGTAACGTATTTACTGGAAGGCTATACAGGGCTTGAAGACGGTTATTGTATTTTGGGAATAAGCGTTAAGAAGGTAGACGCAGAAAAAAAACGATATACCGGGACAGATGAATATTGAGGACTTCCAGTAACAAAGGTGTCAATTTCTGACACAGAAAGGCGGAGAAGATGAAAACAATAGAAGTTAGAAGTTTTGCAGAGGTAGACACAAGCGAATTAAGACAGCCTATTATATGCGTATTCAAACACCCGGACGACTACCCGGACAAATGCGTAGCGCGGATATTTGACGGGGTAAAACCGACGAATATAGCAATAACAAGGAATACAGTAGATGAAATAAGAGAAGATATTACAAAGCACTTCCCGGCTATGTTACCTTTCGCCAGGTGTGAAGAAGACAATAAGAGCGTTGTAGAAAGTTGGATTTAGGAGCGTAAGAAAATGGAAATAAAGAAAGGGCAAAAAGTACGGGTAACATGCACAGAAGCCAGGCTTAAGGAAGTGGGCGTAAAACAGAAACATATTAAGCACATCCTGGGTAAAATAGGGACGGTAAAGGAAATACGGACGCTGCCGGATATGGATATACCCGCTTACTTTGTGCATTTTAGATACATAAATCTTAAGGCAGCGCCGGGAAACAAGAAGCCCTATTATGTGTTCCTGGAAGATATGATAGAGCCTATAAACCTGGAAGTAATAAAAGGAAGTGGGACATGTGAGTAGTAACAGTTATTCAGAGTTTATAGAAGCTGCCGGAAATTTTGCAACGGCAGCAGGACGGGCGATAAGGGAAGTACTTAAGAAGATAAGCGAAGAAAGCGCGCCCCTTATAAAAAGCTGGAATGACCTTTATTACAGCATGGCGGCAGCGTTGGGCGACAAAGAAGCAAAGAAACGGTTACGGCAGCAGTCCATAAGGGACAAACGGCAGCAGTTGGAAAGAAGCCGGAAGCGGCAGCAGTTGTTAGCAGAGAATAAGGACAAGTCTAATAACTGGCGGCGATTACATGGACTTCCGGCAAGAAGAAAGATTAAGAAACATTGTAAAAATCATTGACAAATAGTACTAAATATAGTACTATAATATCAAGAAAGGAGTGTAGCAAGTGCCTAGCGTAGAAAAGATAATTGACAAGATGAAGCGGCAGCCTAACGGAATACGCCCGGAAGAAGCCGACAAAGTATTAAGGGCTTACGGTTATGAAGCGGTAAGGCAGAAGGGAAGCCACAAGCAGTACTTAAACAAGGAAACAGGCGACCTAACGACAATCAAGCAGGAAAGCCCATTAAAGAAAGCGTATGTAGTGGATATTCTTAACAGGATAGGGGAGTAAATCCCCTAACCTGGATATAATATAATCAAGACAAGGAAGGAGCGTAAGCAATGGAAGTTAAGGACTATATGAAATTACCGTATACAAGATTAGTGCAGGAAATGAACGACGAAAGCGGACATTATTTTTACGGGAGAATCTTAGAACTGGACGGCTGCCAAAGTACAGGCGATACATTGGAAGAATTATACGAAAGCCTTAACGAAGCAATGGAAGGATATATAGAAGTTAAGTTAGAAAATAACTTACCTATTCCCGTCCCGGAAACGGCAGATAGTTATAGCGGAAAGTTTGTGGTAAGGCTTCCGAAGTCTTTACATCAGCGGTTAGCTATCGAAGCAGACAAAGAAGGCGTAAGCCTTAATCAACTTGCATTATATAAGCTGGCACTTTAAATATAAGGGCTATCGGCTAAGGCTGGTAGCCCTTTTAAACTGTGCAAAATTTCTAAAAACTGTGCAGGTAAATAAAAGAAAAACGATTGAAACTTTAAAAACTTTATGGTAATATAAAAGCACAAACACAAGAAGAATTAGGTAAGGGTAACTATCCCCTTGCCTGGTTCTTCTTTTTTGTTTGTCCTAAACCTCCCGCGCCGCATGAAATCCAGGGCGGCGCGCAAAAGAAAGAAGGGTAGCAGTTGATAAAGAAGTTATGCAGCTATCCGGGCTGCCACAAGGTAGTAGAAGCTGGGGTTAAGTACTGTAGTAAGCACAGGGACACAGACAGGAAGAAGTACAGAGAATACAAGCAGCGGCGTATGAGGGACGAAGAAGAAGCCCGGCGGCAGCAGTTCTATAATAGCAAAGCCTGGGAGTTATTCAGAGCAGCCAGGGCAGCAGAACAATTAGGGATAGATATATACGAATATTACACAACAGGAAGGATAGTAGCAGCAGAGAACTACCACCACATACAAGAGATAACGGAAGCCTGGGGAAGAAGGCTGGACGCGGCGAACGTCATAGGACTAAGCGAAGCAAACCATAGGCGCATACATACAGAGTATGACCGCAGTTACAAAGCAAAAAGAAAAATGCAAATGATTTTATACGCTATGTTAGAACGATTCTATAGGGAGTTCGTTCTTGACGGGGGGTTATAAAAGTTTTGAAACGATTTAAAAAAGTCCCGAGTTCAAGTCGGCGTGAGAAAAAAAGCCGATTTTTACTATAGGGGGGTGTCTAAGAGGTGGCAGCATGGCAAAAGAAGAAAAGGAAAAAGAGAAAAATAAGCCTAAACCCTGTCCGAAGTGGTTAAATGATACAGCTAAAAAAGAATGGCGCAGAGTGGCTAAGATTTTAGCGGCAGAAGGAAAGGATTTTACAGACAAGGATTTAAAAGCACTAGAAGCCTATTGTACCAATTATGCGAAGTGGCAGCGGTGCGAACAGATTATAGACGAAAAAGGCTATAGTATGCTTGTTGGGGACAACGGCTACGAACAGCAACGACCAGAAGTAAGCATAGCAAATAAAGCACAAACAGAAATGCGGGCATGGGCTAAGGAATTGGGGCTAACCCCCGCAGCGCGGCAGCGGATGAAAGAAGCCGGGAGTATATCGGACAATGGTATAGACCCGGAATTAGACGGAATGGTAGCGCATGATTAAAAGGGAATTGCTTTTAGCTTCCTGGTTGGAAAAGTTACAAAAGAAATGGGACACAGACAAATATTATTACGACGTAGAAGAAGCGACGAAAATATTTAAGTTCGTGTCGAAGTTGACGAATGATAGAGGGGCAAGCCGAAGCTTTGAATTATTAGAATTTCAGTTTGAGATTATAACGGAAATTCTTTGCGTAAGACGAAAAAGCGACGGTAAGCGAAAACACAGAGAAGCACATATAAACATACCGCGAAAAAATGGGAAATCATTTTTAGCAGCGATTATAGTAGTATACCTGTTCTTCTGTCAACGTCATATCTTCGGCGCGCTTTTTATTTTGACAGCAAACACAACGAAGCAAGCCGGGGAATTATACGCGACAGTAGAACACTTTATAAAGACGAATAAGACTTTACGGCGATACTGCAAGATTACCAGCAGTACAAAGACCATTGTAAGAAAAGACAACGGAAATAAGCTAATGGTACTTTCGTCGGACGCGGATAACGCGGACAGTTTTAACGATTATGTGGCAGTCCTGGACGAAATACACCAGGCGAAAAACGACGAAATGTACGGAAAGCTTAGAACAGGGCAAGGCGCATGGGACGAACCGCTAATAATGACAATTACAACAGCTTCTAGCGGCGAAGACCCGGCTAACCCGGAAATGCAGCTTTATACAATGGCGAAGAAGATAGAAGCCGGGGAAATGGACGACCCCAGCTTTTACTATCGGATTTACGAAGCGGATAAGGATTGTAACGTAGAAGATGAAGCACAATGGTATAAATCAAATCCAGCGTTAGGCGTATTTAGAAAGTTGGAAGACCTGGCGAACTATGCAAAGCGTATTAGGCTTATGCCGCTTCAAGAAAATATGTTTAGAAGAATGTTTCTTAACCAGCATGTAGCGTTAGACCATGAAAAAGGCGCTATCAATATGGATTTATGGGACACTTGCACGAAGAAGGTAGACCCGGAAGAACTTAAGGGCTGGAAGTGCTGGGGTGGGCTGGATTTATCTAGTAAGAACGATATAACGGGCTTCGTGCTGGTATTTTACGAAGAAACTACAGGGCGATTTATTGTTGTTCCGTATCTGTATACGCCGAAAGAAACGGTAGCATACAGGCAGCATAAGGACAATAACCCTTATGAATACTGGATAAAGAAAGGCGACTTAATAGCACTTGACGGAAAATATATAAACTTCGACAGATTTTTAGACCATGCTACAGAATTAGACGAAGCATACAGAATAGAACAAATAGGATTCGACCAATGGGGAAGCCAGACGATTATTAACAGGTTAGAAGAACGCTGGGACGTTATACCGCTGGGACAGGGAACGAAGACCATGACACAGGTAATCAATGATTTTGAAAACCTGTTAGTAGATGAAAGAATCATCATAGCAGAAAATGAGTGCTTTAGGTTCATGGCGAAGAACTGTATAGCGGTTTATGACGAAATGTTAGGCGTGAAATACAGTAAGAAGAAATCAAAATTTAAGATAGACGGCATAATAGCTATGCTTATGGGCTTATTGCTTTGTATCGAAGAAAACGGAATAGAACACTATAACCCGGTTGAATACCTGGACGCTATGTAAGAAAGGCGGAAAAATGCTTAAGAGGATAAAGAAAATTAAAAAATTAAGGCTGATAGTTGCGGACGCATTGTTAATAGCTGCACTGGTTATCGCTTTTGCCGTTACTTACGATATTAACAGGCACGCGGGGTTATATTTGCTAAGTGGGGAAATGCTGACAGCGGCGGTTATGCTGGTTAGGAGTGGTAAGAAGTAATGTTTTTAGACTTTTTGGAAAAAAGAGAAGAAACAATAGATACAACAGAATTGACAGACGAAGAAAAAATATTTTTGAAAGTATTCGGAATTGAGGAAAACCAGCCCGTAGCAGCTATGCGGGAAATAACATATTTTACATGCATTAAGAAAATTGCGGAAGCCGTAGCAAAAACGCCGCTTTACCTGGTACAAGATACAGAAACAGGAATAAGAAGGGCAACAGAAGACCCGTTAAATGAGATATTAAGCCTTAGACCTAACCCGTATATGACGGCTGTAGACTTTTGGAAGGCGATAGAAGCGACCAGGCAGCACGACGGCATAAGCGCGGCAGTAAAGCAGTACGGGAAAAAAGGCGAATTACTGGCGCTTTATCCTTGCGTAATAGAAGGAATGACGATAGACGACGCGGGGCTTCTGAAATCAAAGCTTAAAAACAAAATTTTAATTGAATACCGGGTAACTGGCAGCAGTACAACAGATTACGGATTTTATGAGGACTTGCTTATATTTAAGGGCTTCACAATGGACGGAATCAATACAAAGCCAGTAAGGGAACTTGTTAAAAGCACGATAGAAGGGCAGATAAAAGCGCAAAATTACTTAAATAGCCTGTATGACAATGGGTTGACTAACAAAATGGTAGTGCAGCTTACGTCTGATATTAAGGACGAAAAAGAGTTAGGGAAGATACAAGCAAAATTCGGACGGCTTTATAGCAAAGGAAAACGTATTTTTACAGTCCCGGCAGGATTTAGCGTACAGCCTGTTAATTTATCCCTGGCAGACGCGCAGTACGAACAGGTTAGAAGAATGTCAATAAGTCAGATTGCGGCGCTTTTTGGGGTTAAAATGCACCAGCTAAACGACCTTAAGGACACGAATAACAATTCGTTAGAGCAGCAGCAGTTAAACTTTTTAGTAGATACGCTATTGATTTTATATGAATCTATAGAACAAGAAGTAACATGGAGTGCATTAACCAAAGAAAAAAGGGATAAAGGCTACAAAGCAAGGTTTAATACCAATGTAATTTTAAGGACGGACGCGAAGACCCAACAAGAAATACTGTGTGGTTATACGTCTGCTGGCATTTATAAGCCGAACGAATCACGCTTAGAATTGCAGCGGGAAACAGACCCGAACGGCAACGAACTAATAGTAAATGCCGGAGTTTTGAAGCTAAAAGACATAGGAAAAGGAACGGAAGGGAGCGCAAACAATGCCGGAGAGTAAAAGGACGGAAGAACACAGCCCGGAAATTCGTAATTATTGCGCGAATTGCCAGGGAATCGCCTTAGAAGTAAGGGCGGCAGCAGAAGGCGAAGAAAGCCGGACAATCGGCGGATATGCGGTTAAATATAATACGCCTGTACTGATTGTAGACCGCTGGGGCGATAAGTACTTAGAAGAAATCGCGGCGGGCTGCTTTGATGAAAGCTTAAGAAGCTGCAAAGAAGCGGGCAAAGAAATTAAAGCCTTGTGGAATCACGACACAAGCAGACCGTTAGGTAGCACGAAGACCGATACTTTACGCTTTAATACGGGAGATACTACAGGATTAGCGTATGATATTGATTTACCTAATAATTCCTGGGGAAACGACGTAAAAGAGAGTGTAAAGCGCGGCGACGTGGACGGTAGTAGCTTCGGCTTTATCTGCCAGGAAGACAGGTGGAGTAAAGTAGAACACGAAGGCGAACAGATTTACAAAAGAAGTGTAGTAAAAGCGGAGTTACTGGAAGTTAGCCCCTGTACCTTCCCGGCTTATGACAGTTCGGAAATTAGCTGTAGAAGCTTTGAGAAGGTAAAAGAAGAAGCAAAAGAAGAAAAAAGATTAGAAAAATTGAAAACAGAAGCCCGGCTTATGAAGCTTAGGGAAGAAAACGAAAAGGAGTTTTAAGGAAATGACAGTACAGGAACTTAGGGAGTTAATCGGAAAGAAGACAGAGGAAATTAACGGCTACCTGGAAAGCCGCGACGCAGATAAGGCGGAAGCCGCATTAGAGGAAAAGAAGAAATTACAGAAGCTTTTAGCGGTAAGAGAAGCCGAAGACGCGGACGAAGCGGCAGAGTTAAGAGGGCAGCAGCGCAAGAAAGGAGAAAAACGCACTGTAGCGGCTACAAACGAGTTAAGGGCGGCTGTAAAGTTCGCACTTAAAGGCGCTGGCGCGCTTACCGAAGAAGAAAGGGCAGCCGTAAACATTGACAATAACGCCGCGATTCTGCCGGAGCAGTTCGTTAACGACATCCAGGTATTGCGCGAAGGCTTCCCGAGCCTTAAGGAGCATTGCCACATTGTAAGGGCTACTTCTAATCATGGCAAAATGCCTTTTGCAAAAATCGGCGGCAAAAAGCTTACTAAGTACAAATCCGGCACAAAATTAACGGGCGAAGCGGCAAACACAGAAGATATTTCCTACAATATCGAGAATTACGGCGCTTTAGTTCCCATTGCGAACGATTTACAGGAAGACGAAGCCGTTAATATCGTCCAGGACGTTATCAAGCCGGATTTTGCCGAAGCTGGCGTAAACAGTGAAAACGACGAAATCTTAACCATTGTAGAAGCAAACGCTACGGACAAGTCTACAGGCGTTACCGACTGGCGCGGCGTGAAAAAGGTTATTGACGGCGTGCTGCCGACGCTTCGCGCCCGCACGATTGTGATTACGAATCTTTCCGGCTATGTGTACTTAAAGTCCCAGGAAGATAAGAACGGGCGTAACCTGGATTTAGTTAAGACTGTAAACGATAAAGACTATTTTGAGAATAAGCGGCTTATTACATTGAGCGACGAAGCTATCACCGCAGCGACAGAAGGCGCGGTAGTCTTCTATGTGGTTAATCTGTACGCCCTGGTTAAGTTCTTTGAAAGAAAGGGTTATACCGTATCTACGGATAAGTCTGTATTCTTTGAATCGGACGAACTGGCGCTTAAGGTACAGGAACGCTTTGACTGTGAAAAGCTGGACGACAGGGCAGACTTTAAGGTAGAGTTTACCCCGGCTGCCTAATACGTTCCCGGAAGGGGTGGAAGAATGGCAGAAGCAATACTTACGATTGAACAGGCGAAAAGCTATTTACGGGTAAATTATGATGAAGACGACGAAGAAATAAAAGGGTTGATTTTGACGGCGGAAGCTTATATAGACAGTTGTGTAGGGACTGCCTATAAAGACCCGGCGAATTATGAAAGCACCGAAGAATACGAAAAAGGGCGGAGAATCGCCGCCCTTCTTCAAAAGAAGATTGTAAGCGATATGTACGAAGTACGGGCGACTACAATTAGCAGCAATACGAAGACGGACAACATCACAAAGACCATATTAGACAAACTGGCAAATGTGGGGGCGTGATTATGTATTTAATGATTCAGAAGCGACAGAAGACCATAGAAAAGGGAAGACCGTTAGAAACCTGGGAAGACTATTTTAAGTGCTGGTGCGGGGTGAAAAGCCTATACGGGAAAGAACTGTATAGCGCCCTGGAAGCAAAATTAGAAAATGTAGTGAACTTTGAAACACGTTTTTGCGGCAAACTGGAAGCCCTTAATACAAAGGAATACCGGGTTACATGGGGCGAAAGGGTATTTAATATTATTGCGGTGGACTACGGCAGATATGACCGAAGAAAAGTAGTAATAAAGGCGCAGGAAGTAGTATGAGTTTTAATATCACAATGGAATTTACGGGACTGAATGAGATACAGAAGGAAATAGAAAAACTTTCTACGGAATCAGAACTAAAGGCACTCAATAAAAAAATTGTGAAAAGAGCCGGGGAAATCGGTTTACAGGAAGCAGAAGGGCAGATACGAAAGAAAGCATACAGTAGTAACCCTATGAAATCCGGCAGAAAAGGCAGCAGGACAGGACAGCACGCGGCGGATAATGTACCTAAGAAGGCTTCGACGCAAAGCGGGAATTATGGGGAGTTGATAGGCTGGGACAGGGGCGACGTTTCCCCGTTCTTCTACATGAAGTTCCATGAATGGGGTACGACCATACATAAGCCTAAAGGTTTTATGCTGGAAGCAGCAAAACCGACGTATAAAGCACTGAAAGAAATTGCAGAAGAAGAATACGAAAAGACATTAAAGGAAAAGTTAGGGGGTTAGGTATGGCGATTTTGAACGAAACAGAGTTAGAACAGCTTGAAAAGGTTGTAACTGACTACCCTAATAACGAAGAACTGGACTTAACGGCGTTCATTGCGGATGTAATCGGAATAACAGGAGTACATACAGAAGAAGGCTGGTATAACCAGGACATAAACGAAACACACATAACTTTTTATTTTATGAGTGATGAAGACATAGATTTTAGCGAAGATACAAACGAAGGCGAAGAATATTATATACAGGTTGATATATGGAGTAAAGAGGACTGCTTTAAACTGAAAAAGAAGGTTAAGAAGCTGCTTAAGAAGGCTGGGTTTACTTATTTTGCGGGTAACGACCAATACGAAGCGGAAACCGGGATTTACCATAAGGCAGCCCGTTTTTACTTTACTATGAATGTGGAAGGAGATAATTAGAAAATGGCAGCAGTAAAGGAAAATAAAGAAACCATTACAAGAAGCCGTTTAGTGGGCTTAAAGGATATTTGCGTAGCGGAAGTTACGACTAACGACGAAGACGTATACGCGGCAGAAGTCCCGGTAAGACTTGCTAAAGCGATTGCAGCAACGGTAAAAGATACGTTTACTATCGAATATACCTACAGCGACGACGAAGTAGAAGATACTGTAGAAACGTATGAAAAAACAGAAATCGAAATTGAAGTTAACAGGTTAGCGCCGGGAGATTATGCGCTGCTGTTTGATACGCTGTATAAGTACGGCTTCCTGGTAAAAGCAGAAGGCGACAAGGCGAAGGAAGTAGCGTTAGGCTTCCGCGCAAAACAGGGTAACGGAAAATATGAATTTTGTTGGTACTATTGCGGCAAAGCAGAACACCCGGACGTTACATACGAAACCGTAAAGGACAAAAAGACCGCACAGACAATTAAAGTTACGTTTACCTTCTACGCAAGGAAGAAGGAAGATGTAATAGAGGGAGAGCGAAAGAAGCTTTACGCGCTTATCGTGGATGAAAGCAACTTAATGGCAGAGCATACGACAGCGGCGGAAGCTATCGCGGAATGGTTCAGCGCGGTACAGGAATATACACCCGTACCCGAAACGGAAGACGATACAACAGGAGCATAATAAGATAACCAGGGTGTCAGAATATGACACCCTGTAAGAAAGGGCGATAATATGAAAATCAGCTTAAACGGAAAAGAGTACGAAAGCGGCAAAATCACAAGAGAAAAATATAAAAAGTTCGCTATTGTGTATGAAAGCCTTTTAGGGAAAGAGAAGGAAGCACAGACATTTAGCGACGAAGATTTAGACAAAATGGTAGAAGCTATTGTTTTGGTATATGGAAATCAGTTTACTTTTGATGAAGCAAACGACGGGTTAGACGAAATCAGCAGCATTATTCTTAATTTCTCTCTTATCAATGCGGAAATTATGAATAAGACGAATTTACAGGCGGAAGCAGTAGCAAAAACCTTAAAAACGAATGTAATTACTATAGCTGGAAAAGAGTATGAAAGCGGCAAAATCGGCAGAAAGAAGTACCGGGAGTTTAGGGAAGTATATAACGACCTGGTAACGCCGGAAAAGCAGACGTATACAGATGAAGAATTAGACCGTATGGTAAGTGCTATTGTAGAAATCTACGATAATCAGTTTACTTTTAAAGAAGCGAACGAAGAATTAGCGGACGTTTCACAGATTATTTTTAACTTCGCGCTTATCAATGCGAATATTATTAAACGCCTGGGAGAACAGGCGGAAGACGCAAAAAAAAATTTGAGTTCACACGCTTAATTGATACCTGTATCAAGTGCGGCGGGCGGCTTAAGCGTTTTTATAGTATCACTACATACGCTTATAGAAGATATATACAGCTTATGGAGTTGATAAGCAGGACAGAAGACGAAAACGACTTATTATATCTCTATTCTGCCGTTATCCGGGTAATTTTTAATGACAGGATAGAGGAAGAAGAAATAGAACAACTGGACGTAGCAGAAATTGTTAATACATTCCAGGCAATAACTGAAATAGTGGACGCTTCCGTAAATGAAAAAATACGGGAGATAAGCGAAATGTTAAGCGGAAATACCCAGGTAGAAGACCAGGGAAGTGCTTTTGATGAATACGACAGGGAAAACGGCTATATTGAAGAACACACACAGGAAGAAGTGTGGGAATCGTATAAAAACGCCCTGGATAACATTTTACAGATATGTATTAAGAATATGCGAAACAGTTATAAAGACTGCTTAGAATCGGATTTAAGCGACCTTTTAAGCTACGTTGTATTTCAAGTCGAATATGACAGAGAAACGCAAGCGAAGGAGTAAGTTAATAAATGGCTGGTGCTAGTCTGCGAGTTGGGGCTAATACAAGCGAATTTACCAGTCAAATGAAGTCAATGCTTACGCAGATGAAGCTTGTAACCAGCGAATACAAAGTAGAAGCGGCACAGGCGAAGGCGTTAGGCAGTCAGACCGATTTACTTAAGGCGAAAAAGACGGAGTTAACGGCAAAGATTAAGCTACAAACGGACGCTATTAAGCTTCAGCAAACGAATTTGACAGCACAGAAGCAGAAGCTTACTGAATTACAGGCGACAGAGCAGAAGTTGAAAGAGAAGGTAGCAGAACTTACCAAAGCTTACGAAGAAAGCGTTAAGACGACAGGTGAAGATAGCGAAGAAAGTAAAAAACTAAAAGCACAGCTAGATGAAACAAGAGAAGCACACACGAAGGCTGAAAATGCAGTCAAGAAACAGGAAGACGCTATAGCGAAAAATACGATTAAGCTAAACGAATCGAAGGTAGCGTTAACGGAACAGGAAGAACTAAAAGAAACAGAAACAAAGTTAGAAAATGCGGGTAAAGAGTTCGGAGAGTTCGGGGAAGAAGTAGATAACGCCGGAAACAATATGGACGATACCGGAAAGAAAGCGGTAAGTCTGGGCGATATTATAAAGGCTAACCTAATATCAACGGCTATCATCAACGGCGTTAAAGCCCTGGCGAACGGCTTAAAATCCTTAGCAACGGCAGCAATCGGCGTAGGTTCAGACTTTGAAAGCGGTATGAGCCAGGTAGCGGCTACTATGGGAATCACAACAGAGGAAATAGCAGCCGGAAGTGATGAATTTGAAAAATTACAGAAGGCGGCAAAGGACGCGGGCGCTACTACACAGTTTTCAGCGACACAGGCGGCGGAAGCGCTTAATTATATGGCGCTTGCCGGGTATGACGCGGAAAAGTCTATAAAAACGCTGCCTACAGTCCTTAACCTGGCAGCAGCCGGGGGAATGGACTTAGCGACGGCTTCCGATATGGTAACGGATAGCATGAGCGCTTTAGGAGATACAGCCGGAACTACAGAAAGTTTCGTCGATAAAATGGCGAAGACTTCACAAAAGAGTAATACCAGCGTACAGCAGCTAGGGGAAGCGATTTTAACAGTAGGCGGAACGGCTAAGAACCTGGCGGGCGGCGTTGATGAAATGAACACCGTATTAGGAATATTTGCGGACAACGGGACGAAGGGCGCAGAGGGCGGAACGGCGTTACGGAACGTAATATTAAGTCTTACAGCCCCTACAGACAAAGCAAAAGCTAAAATGCAGGAATTAGGCTTAGAGGTATTCGACGCAGAAGGAAATATGCGTCCGTTAAATGATACCTTTAACGACCTTAACGAAATCCTGGGGACAATGACCCAGGGAGAACAAACAGAAGTACTTAACGAAATTTTTAATAAAGTAGACTTAAAGAATGTAAATGCTCTGCTGGCAAACAGCGGGGAACGATTCGACGAATTAAGCGGCTATATTTCAGACTGTGACGGTGCGGCGGCAGATATGGCGGCTACAATGAATGACAATTTACAGGGCAAAGTAACGATACTGAAAAGTGGGTTAGAGGGCTTAGGTATCGCGGCTTATGAAAAGTTTAAAACACCGCTTACGAACGCCGTAGAAAATATTACGGATGTTATCGGAGAATTACAAAACGATTTAACAGACGGAAGTTTAAGCGGCGCGTTGGAAAAAATCGCTACAGGATTCGGGAATTTGGTAGAAAAGGCAAGCGAAATAGTAGCGGCTATACTTCCTGCTATTTTGGAGGGATTGGGCTGGATTGCCGACAATGGCGAAGCAATCGTAAGCGTATTAACTGGAATCGGCGCGGGGTTTGCAGCTTTTAAGGTGGCTTCACTTATACAGGCTGTAGTATCGGCGTTTCAAGCTTTTAAACTGGCGAACGAAGGCGCAACAGTAGCACAATGGGCTATGAACGCAGCTATGAACGCTAACCCGATTATTTTGATTGTAACGCTGGTAGCAGCGCTTATAGCTGCTATAGTTACATTTATAGCCACAAATGAGGACGCAAGGGCGGCTATTGCGAATGTATGGGAGAAAATCAAAAACGCGATAGAAATTGTAGTAAATGCAATCGTTACATTTTTTACGCAGACGCTACCGAACGCCTTCGCGCAAGTCATAGAATTTTTAGCGAATATCGTAGCACAGATAAAAGCCGCCTTCGACGGCGTGGTAACATTTTTACAGCAGCTTCCTAGCAAAATTTGGAACGCTATTGTAAGTACGGTTGACGCTATCCGGGAATGGGCGTTAGGGCTTAGAACGGCAGCAGAACAGGGGATAACCCAGCTTGTAACGAACGTCGTTACGTTCTTTTCGGAATTGCCGAACAAAATAGCTTACGTTATCGGTTTTTGCTTGGGGCATATTCTGAAATTCGGAATAGATTTATATACCTGGGCTACTACGAAAATCCCGGAATTTGTAAATAGTATCATCACATTTATGAAGCAGTTACCGGGCAAAATTTGGAACGCGATAGTAAGCGCGGTACAGAAAGTAGCGACTTGGGGCGAAAACATGAAGACCCAGGCGGTAACGAAGGTAACACAGCTTATAACGAATGTGATTAGCTTCATGCAGCAGTTACCGGGCAAAATTTGGAACGCGATAGTAAGCGCAGTACAGAAAGTAGCGACCTGGGGCGAACAGATGAAAAGCAAGGCGGTATCAGCAGCGACAAGCCTTATAAGCCAGGTGTTTAGCACATTATCACAAATGCCTAGTAAGGTGTGGAACGCGATAGTAGGCGCGGTACAACAGGTTGTAAGCTGGGGTACGCAGTTAGCGGCAAAAGGAACGGCGGCAGCTAAGGGGCTGTTTAATGCGGTAGTAAACGGCGTAAGTAGTTTGCCTAGCAAAATGGCGGAAATCGGTAGCAATATCGTTTCGGGAATTTGGAACGGTATAAGCAGCGGTTGGGACTGGCTGAAAAACAAAGTTAGCAGCTTAGCAAGCAGCTTACTACAAGGAGCGAAGGACGCTTTAGGAATTAAGTCGCCTTCAAGATTGTTTAGGGATTTAGTCGGTAAGATGATACCGCAAGGTATAGGCGTAGGAATTACGGCGGAAATGCCGACATTGCAGAAAGACTTAACCGAAGAACTACAGGGAATGACTGCTAAAGTATCAACGGAAGTTAACCCGGTAGCAGCAGTTAAGAAGACGGCGAAGGTAACAGCGATAGACGCGAACGTAAACACAAAGAAAGTAACACAGGATAAAGATATTACAGTAATTGTATATACGACAAATACGACGACCTTAGACAAAAAAGTGATTGCAAAGGAAGTTAAGAAGGAAGTCGTAAAGGGAATTACAAAAGACCAAAACGACAAGGAGAAGACGAAGGGGGCGGCATAATGCGGGCTACATTTCACATTTTCTATAATGGCGAATCCTGTAAGGATGTAGGGTTAAGCGTTGTAAGCCGCCCTAAAATCCCTATTCCCGAACGCGAACACGATACAATTAAGGTAGAGGGGCGCGACGGGGAATTACACAGGGACAAAGGAACTTATAAAGATATAGAAATAAACATTAGCTTTAATTTTGTATCGAAAAACCCGGATGTATGGGCGCAGGATTTAAGAAAGGTTAAAAAGTGGCTGCGTAGCGGGAAAGATGAAAGACTGATACTAAGCGACGACCCGGAGTACTACTATAAGGTAAAAAAGGCGGTAATGAGCGATACAGAAAGGAAGGCAAAGAGAGTAGGAAACTTTGAAATCTCTTTCACTTGTGACCCTTACATGTATCGGATAGACGGACAGGACGAAAAGCAAATAGGCGATTATTTATACAATCCCTACATGGAAGCACAGCCAGTATATAAGATATACGGCAGCGGAACGATAACCCTAGAAGTAAACGGAAACCAGGTAACAGCAGAGGTAGAAAGACAGCTTAACATAGACACGAAGCTTGAAATATGCTATAACGCGGCGAATGAGATAAGCAACGCTTCACTTACCGGGAAGTACGAAGGGCTTTACTTGGAAGAAGGGGATAACAATTTTAAATATACAGAGGGCTTCAAAGTGGTGTTAGTCCCTAATTGGCGGGAATTATGATAGAAGTATATAAAAGTACGAATACAAATTACCAAAAGAATGGAGATATAACGCTTACGCCCTTAAGCTGTGTTTTTGAATGGGGGTTAGACGGAATCAGTCAAATAGAACTAACCCATGAGTACGACGACCTGGGGCGCTGGGAATACTTGGTTAATGATAATGTGATAGCAGCGCCTACGCCTTATTCTGATAAGCAGTTATTCAGAATATACGAAAGAATAAAGAGTGACGACGAAGTAACGGTATACGCAAGGCATGTATTTTATGACAATTTAGGAAACTATTTAATTGATGTGCGCCCGACAAATAAGAACGGGCAGCAGGCACTTGACATTATGTTTAGCGGCACAAAATTTACGCCGCACAGCGATATAACGACGGAGAATACGGCTTATTATGTACGAAAGAATATTGTAGAAGCTATCGCCGGGGACGACGAAAACAGCTTTATTAACCGCTGGGGCGGGGAAAGGCTGTACGATAATTACGACGTATATATTATGCGTCAGATTGGAAGTGATAAGGGGGTACGGGCGGAGTTCGGGCATAACTTAGAAGCAATCGAAGAAAACATTAGCGACGAAGACGTAGTAACGCGAATTATTCCAGTAGCGTATAACGGTTATACGTTGGAAGGTAGCAAGCCCTGGGTAGATAGCCCGAAAATAGGAAATTACGCAGAAATAAAGGGTGCTGTAATCGAATTTGAGAATATTAAGCTACAAGAGGATTGCAGCGAAGGCGAAACAGGTTACGCAAATTTGACAGAATTAAGGGCGGCGCTTGTAAAAGCCTGTAATGATGAATACGCAAAGGGAATAGACGAACCTACAGTAAATTATACCGTTAACATGGTAGAATTGGCGAATACGGTAGAGTATAAGGACTATAAGCAACTGGAAACAGTAGAAGTAGGCGATACGATAACCTGTAAACATAAGGGAATAAAGATAGAAGTTAAAGCCCGGTGTATTCGCGTCAAATGGAACTGTATAACAAAAGAGAACGAAGAAGTAGAGTTAGGGAACTTCTTAGAAAATTACTTCGATAAGACAACGACAAACATACAGCGGGCGACGGCTTCCATAGAAGGGGCGAATAGCCAGGCGTTAGCAGCGAAAGAAGTCGCCCAGGCAGCGGCTAAGGAATCCCAGGCTACAGCGGCGGAAGCGAAGGCAGCCCAGGCAGCAGCAGAAGCGGCAGCACAGACAGCGACGACGAAAGCGGCAGAGAGCCAGGCAGCGGCAGAAAGCGCGGCTAATCAAGTGCCGTTAGCATCCGCACAGGCAAGGGAAGCGGAGAACCAGGCACAAATAGCCCAGGCAGCGGCAGAAGCGGCAGCCCGGGAGAAAACGGCAGCGGGGCAATATGCAGCCCAGGCAGCAAGCAAAGCAAACGAAGCCCAGGGAGCGGCAGAGGTAGCAACGACACAGGCTACGGCAGCGGGGGAACATGCCGCCGCTGCTTCTACACATGCACAAACGGCGGCAGCAGCACAGACAGCGGCAGTAGTCGCCCAGGGGAAAGCAGAGAGCGCCCAGGCAGCAGCGGAAACGGCGCGGACGGCAGCAGAAAGCGCCCAGGGAGCGGCAGAAACAGCACAGACAGCAGCAGAAGCAGCAGCCGGGACAGCTACTACAAAGGCGACGGAAGCAACAGCAGCCCAGGAAGCGACGGAAACGGCAAAAGTAGCGGCAGCAGCCGCACAGACAGCAGCAGAAGCGGCAGCCCAGGAAGCGACAACGAAAGCGGCAGAGAGCCAGGCGGCAGCAGAAGCGGCGGAAGCCGGAAACACAGGCGCGCAACATTATTACGAATTAACAAAGGAACTATACGACAACGCAAGTATACAGGCGGGGCAGAGTAGCGAAGCCTGGTTAGACTTGTCTTATGTAAATAATTGCTATTTGAGTGAGTAAGGACGGTGCAAAGTGGTAGTAGGTAGATTAGTATTTGACTTCGCCCGTCATAGTGTAGAAAAGACAATAAGGGTTAAGCAGTTCGACAGTGAAACGCGAAACCTGTTAATAGTTCTTTTGAATGACGGCGAACCTTATGAAATGCCGGAAGCGGCTATAGTAAGAATCGAGTGCAGAAAGTCGGACGGGGAAGAAATCTTAAACGACTGTACATACGTTGAAAACCTGGTTACGGCAGAAATTACCGAACAAATGACAGCCGCCGCCGGATATGCTGAATGTGCTATAAGCGTGTACGAAAAAGACAGCTATATAGCTTCCTGGACGTTCAATCTTAAGATAGATACAGCGGTAATTGTAGGCGATAAGATAGCCAGTACGATAGAGTATAAGGCGATTATTAACGCTTTACAGGAAGTGGAGAAATCCAAAGATACAGTAGAGGAAGCGACTATTTTAGCTGCTACGGCTATGAAGACGGCGAATGATACAATAGGGATTGCAAACCAGGTAAAGGAAGAAGCGACGGCAGCAGCCGAAGCAAGCCAGGAAGCCGTAAAAGTGGCAACACAGGCAGCACAACAGGCGGAGAATTACAAAGGACTGATAGAAGATATTTATAACAACATTGATAAGCTTAACGATTTTGCGGAAGAAGCATGGTTAGATAAATCATACTTAGGAAGCGGATATTTAAGCGAAGTGACAGAGTAGGAAAGGCGGGTTAAAACTATGCGAAATATGCCTAAAGTAATCGGAACAGGAAAGGACGTTTATAACCTTTTGGGAATGGTACAGGCTGGCAAGCTGGAAGCGTCGGAATTAAGGGAAGCAATTAACGGAATCGAAGAAGTAAAATATATCTTCGTCCCGGTTATTGCTATTTCCGAAGACAAAAGATATGTTACTACTAATTACTTGGCAGAAGCGGCAAAGGGCGCTAAGTTATTGTGCGAAGGCAAGGAATATACAATTAAGAGCATGGAACACATAACAATAGAGCCAGCAGCAGCCGAAGAAGAAACAACAGAAGCGAAAGAGGAAAAACAGACCATTATAGGCGTTGACGCTGATTTAAAAGTAACAGCAGAAAAAGTAGGGGTAGAAAGCCCGGTAAATATCTTAGATACTATCGGAATTACCCAGGGAGAATTAGACAGTATCAAAGGAGTGTTAGCGAAGTATGAGTAGATTTTTAAGTAACGACTTCATCAACAAAGACCCGCGCGCAAAATTGACGGTAGCAAAAATGGCGAACATTGGCGACCTGGTAGCGCCTTCGGCGGAGTATTTGACGGCTACAGGACTTACGGAACTTACCATAACTGCCGGATGTGTAATTACTGTAGGAAGTTCCGGGGTATTTAAGACGGACGCTACAGTACTTAGCACAGGAAATTTAGACGCGGGCAGCGCATTTACAGTAGGAAAGGACTATTATGTATATATTTGCGACCCTGGAAGCGAAGACCTGGACGAAGTGTATAAAATCAGTCTTAACAGTACATACCCGGACGGCTATGACGCGGAAACAAGCCGTAAAATCGGCGGCTTCCATTATGGAAGGGTAAGACAGGTAAGCAGTAAGCTTATTCCTATCAATACAGCCGGAACGGAAAAGGGCAGCGGCTGGGAATCCAATGTAGCTTCCGGCATTGTACCGCGTTCAGTATGGACGCTGAAACACCGCCCAAAATGCAGTCCCGAAGGTATGGTATATGCTGGCGGTGGTTTGTGGGTAGATATTTATTTAGCTTCCAGTAACGGAGTGGGTGGCGTAAAATCTGCCTACAACGCTACACCACTTACAGGCACAGAAGGGCATAACAGCTATGACTTTATCGACTTGGGCTTAAAGTCCGGCAAGCGGCTTTTATCTTATTCAGAGTGGCAGCAGGCGGCTTACGGAAGTCCCCAGGGCGCGGACGGAAATAATACGAACGCCTGGGCTGCTACCACAAATACAGCACGAACGACAACAGGAAGCGTAGTCAATGCGGTGTCCGCTATCGGGTGCGTAGATTGTGTCGGTAATGTGTGGGAATGGCTGGACGAATTAAGCTACAGATACGACGGTACGCAGTCCTTTAGTTGGAAGGATGTATTAGGGACTGGAAACGGACAGGCTTATACAGAAGGTACTTACGGACTTGTTCGCCTTTTCGCGGGCGGCGGGTGGCTCACCGGCGTTGGCGCTGGCTGCCGCGCTGTCGACTGTGGCAGCTCCCCCTGGCGCGTCGGCACGCACGTGGGCGCGCGCTTCGGCTGTGACAGTCTGTAATCTGTTTTGTGCGGGCGAAAGCCCGCACACGCGATAAATTTTTAAGGTAAATTTCCAGGATATAGGAAACAATGAGGGAAAGCAACACAAAACAAAACGACTATGATATAATCGCAAATCAAAGGAAGGGCGATTATATGAAAAGTAATTTAGAAATACAGGAAAAATTGTACGACTTCATAAAGTACATTTACCCGGTGTTAAGGCAGTACCCGAAAAGCGAAAAGTTTTCGCTTCAAAAAGATACTAAAAATTGTATCATGGATATTTTGCGGTATATCATCAGAGCCGGGAAAAGCACTACGAAGAAAAAGCTTTTATACGACGCGGATGTAGAATTAGTAGTATTACGGTACTATATCAGAATCGCATACGACCAGCAGTATATAAGCGGTCATACATACGGAGTAGCCGCTAAAAAGATAACCGAAATAGGAAAAATGTTAGGCGGCTTTATCAAATCAGTACAAAGTTAAAATTATGGGCTATACGTTGCTTCGCCTTATCGCGGGCGGCAGGTGGAACAACGGCGTTAACGCTGGCTGCCGCGCTGTCAACTGTAACAACTACCCCTGGAACGTCAACACGAACGTGGGCGCGCGCTTCGGCTGTGACTTATGGACTTTTCAGACTTAGCAAGCTACGGCTTACTAGCAAGGACTATTACATATAGTCAGAACGTATAGCCCGTCCGGGGACATACCCGGCAAACATAAAAAAGGACGCTTCCAGTTAGTAGCGGACGGCGAAAGGTGGAAGCGGAAACAGGCAGAAGATGAAAAGAAGTAATATAGGAATACAGGATATAGCGACTTTTGAAAATGCAGAAGACGCATATAGAAAGGCGCGTAGGTGTAAAAGGTATAGAGAAGAAGTCTTAATATTTACGGATAACCTGGAAGAAGAATTATATAGCCTGGTAGATGATTTATCGTCCGGGACGTATCGGCAAGGAAAGGCTAGGCGCTTTGTAATATATGAGCCGAAGAAGCGCGATATTTACGCGCTGCCTTTTCAGGACAGGGTAGCGCAGCACATGATTAACAGCAAAATAGAACCGATTATAGAAAAGAGGTTTTATTATCACAGCTACGCTTGCAGAAAAAATAAGGGTATGCACAAGGCGGCGGACTACGCCCAGGAATGTATAAGAAACCTGTCTTTTGAGGGAAAACAGGTATACGCATTAAAAGCGGATATACATAAATATTTCAATAGCGTAGACCATGAGATATTAAAGCAGATACTAAGCCGGATATTTAAAGAAAAAGGGCTTTTGTCGCTGCTGTTTTATATCATAGACAGCTACGGGGAAGACGGGCGCGGGTTGCCAGTTGGGAACTTATTAAGCCAGCTTTTTGCAAACTTGGTATTAAATGAGTTAGACGACTTTGTAAAGCATGAATTGAAGGAAGAAAATTACCCGCGATATATGGACGATTTTGTAATTTTTCATAATGACCGGGAACACCTGGAAGAAGCATTACAAAAGATAGAAGCATTTTTAGGCGAACGGCTTAAGCTTACTTTGAATCCGAAAACGCAGATAATCAACACAAAGAACGGGTTAGACTTTTGCGGGTATCGAATCTATAAGGACTACAGGAAGATAAGGAAGCGTAGCCCGAAACACATAAGGGCAGCTATCAGAGCCTATAGAAGCGGGAAAATAACAAAAGAAAAAATGCTTATGATTTATGCAAGCTGGGAAGGACACGCGGAACACGCCGACACTTATAAGCTTCGCAGGAAGATAAAAGGGCAGATAGAAACAGAGATTAAGAAGAAGGAGTTAATAACAAGTGGTAGCATTACGCCGGATAATTAACAGAATCAGAAACGGGAAAGAAGAAAGTCACAGGGCGACAAATATAGCACGCTACGACCTGGATATAGTAGAGGTACAAAACAGCATTATAGCGGATATGGCAGAGGTTAATAGGCTGCTGCTGGAAGAATTGGAAAGCTATAGGGCTATTGAAGATGAAGATAAGCATTTACTAATGATGTTAGAGGACATAGAAGAAGGACAAAAGGACTTATTACGGTTAAGTGAACCGTAAGGAAGGAGTTAGTAAGGCTTGAGCGAAGAATTTTGGATAGGCTTACTTATTCAGTTAGTTGTGTACGGGGTGTCTATTGGTGTGGTTTACGGGACGGTAAAGACCCGCCTTAATTACATTGAACAGAAATTAGACAAGCACAATAACGTAGTAGAACGGGTATACAAATTAGAACAAGACCAGGCGGTTATAATGGAGAAGCAAAAGGTAGCAAACCATAGAATAGACGACTTGGAAGCGGAAGAAGCTTGATGAAGCGGAAGAAGCAGGAATTTAAGAAAAAAGTTGTCTTCAACACTGGCTTAATATTTGTATCTACCTGTATCGTAGCCCTTATATTTTCGTGGAGCGAAAAGCCGACAGACGTATTTACTTACATTATTCCTACATCCGGGGGAATCTTCGGGGCGGCTGTAATATGGTATCTGAAAGCGGTACAGCTTGAAAATGGTATCAAAATACAATTAGGAATGATAAAAAAGCTTATCGACCTGGGGGAAGAAAACCAGGCGGAAGAAATCAAGGAAAGAACTATACAAAAGATGAAGGACAAAACAGAAGCACTTATAGATGAAGCGTTAGAACCAACAGAAATACAGAACTTTTAGAGGTGCTTAAGCATGGAGATTTTACAGAAGCTTATTGAAAATTGGGTGATTTTCGTAATTGCCCTTGTCCTGGTGTTATTTACTGTGTATGTGGTATTGCGATTTTTAAAGCTTACACCGAAGCAGCAGCTTGACAAAGTAAAAACGGCGCTTTTGTACATGGTTACGGAAGCAGAAAAAGAATTAAAAAGCAAGACAGGGCGCGTTAAGCGTTCTATGGTGTGGGAATGGCTTGTAGAAAGATTCCCGGTTATTTCCTTATTTATAACAGAAGAAAAATACGACGAACTGTTAGACCAGGCATTAGAGGAGTTTAAAAAAATGCTGGAAAGCAACAGCAGTTTATACGATTATGTATATAACACGCTTACAGTTACGGAAGAAGACACAGAAGAAGACATTTTAAGAAAAACCGTAGAAGGAGCGTAAGAAGTATGAAAATTTTACTTATTAGCGGGCATGGCGCGGGAGATTCGGGCGCTGTGTCACAGTTTGGAAAAGAAGCGGATGAAACTATTTATATGGTAGAGGAAATTAAGAAGACCTTAAGCAAGTATGCACAGGTTGACTTATACCCTACGAACAGAAACGCATACAGCGACATTAAGGCGGGCAAACTGGCGGTAAATTTTGCCAACTATAACTATGTGCTGGAAGTACATTTTAACGCTTGCGTAAACGATACAAAGGGCGACGGAAAGACAACAGGTACGGAAATTTATGTAACGACAGCAGAAAAGACCGTAGGCGTAGAAACGAAGATAGTACAGGCTATTGCTGCCTTCGGATTGAAGAACCGGGGAGTAAAGCGGACAAATTTTACGGTAATTTATCGGGCAAAGGCGGCGGGCGTGTCTTCCGCGCTGCTGGAAACGTGTTTTATTGATGATAAGGACGATATGACGATTTACAGCAGCAAGAAGGCGCAGATAGCGGCAGCTATCGCTAATGCGATTGCTTCGCAGTTTGGACTTAAGAAGACGGCTACCACGACTACCACAACAACCACAGCGGCAGCAGTAAAGGAAATTAAAGCCGGAAGCGTGGTAACGATTAAGGACGGCGCAGTATACGGCGGCTTATCATCTACCAGGGGGAAGGCTGTCCCAGCAGCACAGCGGGGCGGCAAGAAGCACACAGTAGACAAAGTACAGACCAATAAGGGAACAAAAGAAGCGAAGCTTAAAGAAATTAACAGTTGGGTAGCGGTGGCAAGCTTAACGGCTGTGTAAGGGGGCTTCTATATGACGACAGAACAGAAGAATTTTATTAAGAAGGTGGGCGCGATTGCGTCCGCCGATATGAAGAAAACGGGAGTACTGGCAAGCTTGACAATCGCCCAGGCTATTTTAGAATCCGGGTGGGGTACATCCGAACTTGCTACAGGCGGAAACGCGCTTTTTGGGATTAAGGCTACAAAGACCTGGAAGGGTAAAGTATATTGCAAAGATACAAAAGAGTGTTACGACGGCGTAAACATGGTAACGGTAAGTAATGCGACTTTCCGGGCTTATGATAGCTGGGAAGAATCCATTACAGACCATAGCGCTTTTTTAAAGGCAAATAAGCGCTATAAAGCGGTAATCGGGGAAAGGGACTATAAAAAGGCTTGTGAAGCTATTAAGGCTGCCGGATATGCTACAGACCCGGAATACACAGAAAAGCTTATTAACCTTATCGAAGGAAACAACCTTACAGAATTTGACGGGGCAGCAGTCACCCAGGAAGCGGCAGAGGATAAGAGCCAGGCGGCAGCAGGACAGCCGACAAGTGAGAAGTATTACCGGGTACAGGCTGGGGCGTTTAGAAGAAAAGAAGGCGCTAACCTTATGGCGGCAAAGATTAAGAAGACCGGGCATACGGATGTATTCGTAAGACTACTTAACGGGCTTTACAAAGTACAGGTAGGCGCTTATAATGAAAAAAAGAACGCCGAAGCTACGGTTAAGAAGCTTAAGGCTGCTGGTATTAGTTGCTTCATCACATACGCTTAAAAGAAGTAAAAAAAGGCAACAGTTACGAAAGGTAATTTACATGTAACTTACAAACACGCCTAAAAAGCCCTATTTTGCGGGTTCGGAGTTATGCAAGCGATAATCGACTGCTCAGACTATATCAAAATGGTTCAAAAAGCCCGGAAAATCAAGGTTTTCCGGGCTTTTGCTATATCTAAACGGGCTGATATGGTTTGACCAAATTTGGCAAAACGAGAGCCGATTTCATCCAATTTTTAGTGGTCCGCAAGTGGTTAACTGGCCAAAAAGAGGGCAAAAAGAGGGGGGAAGTGGTTCCCAAAGTGGTTAACCGAGAGCCGATTTTTGGGGTGCTTTTCAGCCCTCCTTCCCCTCGTTTTTTGGCTGTGGCAGTTTGGCATAGTTTGAGCTAATTTGAATAATTAAATATGAATTTGATGTAGCACACAGTATAAATGCTGGGTGCTTTTTTCATTTCAGGAACTCGTATTCCGGCGATAGAAAGAGCCGTCACTTCACTGTTAATTTTGAAGTGGCGGCTTTTTCTATTGTGTCACAGTAAAAAGAAGCAGGACAATGGGAGATGAGACCCAATGCCCTGCTTCTCTGTTTATTCGGAACGAACTGTAATATATTTTTGATTGCGACTTTTAGGTTTATCGGGAATAGTCATTTCTAATTGCCCGGATTCTAAAAGCGGATTGATATGCTTCAAAGTGAAGTTTCTTAAATCTTTGAAGCCGCAAAATACTGCAAGCTCTTTCTTGGATTTTGGTGTTGTGCAAAAAGCCAAAATCTGTTTGGACACCGTTGATAGTTCAATAACTTGGTGGGTAACTTGGTGGATAACTTGGTGGGCATCACCCTCTAAGTTGTAGTTTACATTTTTCAAGATGACTCTGAAATCTGTCGCTGTTGAGGAAAATTTGGGCTTATATGCCTCTGTGTATCCAGGCAGCTTTTCGGTTTCACTGACGATTTTGCGTAGGCCACTTCCACGGCGTTCCATGTACTTCATGCGGTGGAACAGGTCAGCAATCACAGGGTTTCGTCGCATGGAACGGATACTGTAAATATCGTATTCCTGAATTGAGCCGCCGCCAAACATACCGCCCGGAGATGTGATTTCCACCCGATCATCAAACATATCAATATGGATTTCGCTGCCAAGTACAATATAATCACGATGGATAAGCGCATTAACAAGAGCCTCTGTCACAGCTCGTTCAGCATAATCTGGCTTGTCTACACGATACTGTGCCTCTTTGACAAAACGGACTTTGGAATTATTGCGAATAAATTCACTGCCGCTTTTCAGTAGATAAATCAGATTCCCTTCGTATTCTTTATCGTCCAGTGCATCATCAAAGATAGAGCCTTTTTCCAAGCCATTCCACCGGGTACAGAACATACGGGAGTTATAAACTGTGTGCTGATCGGTCATGAGCTTTCCGGCATTGGTCAAGACCCCATTTTTGTCAGCCAAACCGAAGGAGACATAATCGGATGGCTCAAAGCGGAGGCCGGTTCGTTCCAGATAGGTTGCCTCCAGGAGTGTGAAGCTGTAATCCTTTTTCACAGCTTCTGTTGTTAAGGTGTCAAAGGACTGATTGGTTCCCTTTAAGATCAGTTCATTTACAATGTAATCCGGGGCAATTACGCTTTCTTTTCCAACACGGATATATGCTTCCATCACTCCGTCTGCCTTGTAATAATATGGGGTGCTGCGGCCGGGAGAAACCTCCAGAGCTAATAGATTTTTACCATCTTCCTGTAATGGTTTTAAGATAAACTGAGGTAATGGTAGTTTCTTTATATTATACCCATAAGGAGAGTTTATTTCAACGATAGGAACAAAGAGTTCAGAGAAAATATTTTGAGAGGAGGGCTTTTTATGGCAACTACAAGAATCATGCCGCTTCATGTCGGCAAAGGCCGCACAGAAAGTCGGGCGATCAGTGACATCATCGACTATGTAGCAAATCCACAGAAAACAGATAACGGCAAACTCATTACCGGTTATGCGTGTGACAGCCGGACTGCGGATGCAGAGTTTCTTCTGGCAAAGCGGCAGTACATTGCCGCTACCGGACGAGTGCATGGCGCAGATGATGTGATTGCCTATCATGTGCGCCAGTCCTTCCGCCCCGGTGAGATTACCCCGGAAGAAGCAAACCGGCTGGGCGTAGAATTTGCAAAGCGTTTTACTAAAGGCAATCATGCCTTTGTAGTCTGCACTCACATAGACAAGTCGCACATTCATAATCACATTATCTGGTCATCGGTCAGCTTAGAATATGACCGGAAATTCCGAAACTTTTGGGGCAGCACCAAGGCGGTTCGCCGGCTAAGTGACACCATCTGTATTAAGAATGAACTGTCCATTGTAGAGAATCCGAAACCTCACGGAAAGAGCTATAACAAATGGCTGGGCGATCAGGCAAAGCCCTCTCACCGAGAGCTGCTTCGTGTGGCGATTGACAACGCATTATCACAAAGTCCTGCTGACTTTGAAGAACTGCTGAAGCTATTGCAAGAGTATGGTTGCGAAGTCTCAAAGCGCGGAAAATCGTATCGACTGAAGCTCTCTGGTTGGGAGAAAGCCGCCCGCATGGACAGTCTGGGTGAAGGATATGGATTGGAAAATTTGCGGGCAGTTCTCTTAGGGAAGAAAGCACATACCCCGCGAAAGAAAACAGTCACACAGGCAGAGCCGCCGAAGGTCAATCTGCTGGTGGACATTCAGGCAAAATTGCAGGCTGGAAAAGGTGCTGGCTATGCTCGATGGGCTAAAGTTTTTAATCTGAAACAAATGGCGCAGACTATGAATTACCTGTCAGAGAACAATCTGCTGGAGTATGCGGTTTTGGAAGAAAAGGCTACGGCTGCCACGGCACATCACAATGATCTTTCGGCGCAGATCAAAGCGGCTGAAAAGCGCATGGCAGAGATTGCTGTTCTGCGTACTCACATCGTAAATTATGCCAGGACCCGCGAGACCTATGTGGCATACCGCAAGGCGGGTTATTCTAAGAAATTCCGGGAGGAACACGAGGAAGAAATTCTGCTCCACCAGGCTGCTAAGAATGCCTTTGATGAGATGGGCGTCAAGAAGCTGCCAAGGGTCAAAGAGTTACAGACAGAGTACGCGAAATTGCTGGAAGAAAAGAAAAAGACCTATGCCGAGTACCGGCGTTCCCGTGAGGAAATGCGGGAGCTTTTAACGGCAAAGGCCAATGTAGATCGGGTGCTGAAAATGGAGGTAGAACAGAATGTTGAAAAAGAAAAAGACCACGGCCAGCGGTGAGCCGGTCATGGTCAAAAGCGTTCGCAGAACGCGCAGCCACAGAATGAAATTCTGTGTTCAAAGGGGCTTGGGGGCGCTGCCCTCAACAAGCAAGCAGAGAGGAAAATCACAAAGGGATTTTCTTCTCTGTGGGCCTGTGTGTATTAGCACAGGCATTGCTTGCCGGTATTATCCCGACAATCTTTTTCCAGCGCGTCTTTTGGGGTACCTTGTTTTTCTTCTGATATTCGTATATAATGTATTTTGTTGATTTATGGCTGTGCGGAGGTAGAAAATGGCGGGAATCAAGGGCTACATTTCCATACGGGAGGCTTCCTATCGTTGGAATGTATCAGAACGTCGGGTCAATCAATACTGCACCGAGGGACGCATCCCAGGAGCATCCCGTTTCGGGCGCTCATGGGCAATTCCGGAGAATGCAAAAAAGCCTGCTGCCCCACGCAAAATCAATTCAAATCAAATGAAGATGAGGTACACACGATGCCCAGACGAAAATGGAACTTAAACTCAATCTACATATCAGAGCGGCTCCAGGAATGCCTGCGCCCCATCTCCCGCTGTGTACTGACAACGGTTGTTGCCCCTATGGGATACGGAAAAACAACGGCAGTAAACTGGTATCTGGAGGAACGCGCAAAAACAGAGGATGCGTTGGTCGTCCGTATCAGTGTATATTCGGATAACCTCGCCATTTTCTGGAGAAGCGTACAGGACGCTTTTACGCACATCGGGCTGGATTTTCTGCGTGATTATCCCTGCCCTACCGATACGGCCAGCGGCAGCATGCTGACCGATGATTTATGTCATGAATTGGCGGGAAAGCAGCCCTGCTATGTTTTCATTGACGACTTTCACCTGCTTACAGATGGCCGGGCTGCCAGCTTCCTTTGTACTCTTGCCAACCGTCTTCCGGAAAATGTACATCTGATTGTTGCCAGCCGTGACCGTTTTTTGCCTGCTGCACAGAGCGTTCGATTGGGCGGAAAGGTTTATCAGATTGGTTTAGAGCAGCTTCGGCTGAATCATACAGAGCTTTCCATTTACGCCCATCGGTGCGGAACGGAACTTACGGAAGATCAGGTCGAAACGCTGCTTTATTCCAGTGAGGGATGGTTCTCTGCAATATACCTGAATCTGCGGACACTCTCTGAACAGGGTAGGCTGCCCGACCGAAATTCTGATATTTACACCATGTTTACCGAAGCCATGATTGATCCTCTTCCCCAAGAGCAGCGGGAGTTTTTGTCGGTCATGGGACTCGCGGATGAATTTACCATAGAGATGGCATGTGCTGTTACAGAAAATTCCGATGTAGAAGGAATACTGACTACATTGACAGAGCAAAATGCCTTTGTAAAACGTCTGCCGGACAGCGGGACTTTCCGCTTTCACCACATGATGAAAGAATGTGCGGAGCGTACCTTTCTGACGCTGCCTGGTGAAAAGCAGTCGGCATATCTTGACAGGTTCGGACGGTGGTATGAAGAACACCGGCAGTATCTTCATGCAATATCCGCTTACCGAAGAAGCGAAAATTACAATGCACTGATGCGGGTGATTCAAAACGATGCGGGCATCCTGCTGGCCTCTCTGAACCCATCGGAAGTGCTGGCTGCGATAGCCGAATGTCCTGGTTCTGTGCTGAAGGAGCATCCTCTGGCAATTCTGGTACTGATGCGCAGCATGTTCAACTGGCGATTGATTCCCAAGATGCTGGAAATGAAATCTCTCTTGATGTCCGCTCTTGAGGAACACCCGGAAATGCCGCAGAGTGAGCGCGGCGACCTGCTGGGCGAATGTGATCTCATTATGAGTTTCCTTTGTTATAACGACATCAGTGCCATGAGCCGTCTGCACCGAAGCGCCAGCGCGCAGATGTCACGCCCGGCCATCAGCATTCATAAAAGCGGCGGCTGGACATTCGGTTCTCCGTCCGTGCTCATGATGTTCCACCGTGAGCCGGGTGCGCTTTTCAAAGAATTGGCGGAAATGGATGAATGTATGCCCCATTACTATAAGATCACAAATGGGCATGGGCAAGGAGCAGAAAAAATCATGCGGGCAGAAGCGTCATTTATGCAGGGACGATTTGCAGATGCACATATTGAATTGGAAAGCGCTTATGCACAAATTCAGGATAATGGTCAGGAAAATATGGCGCTTTGCTGCGATTTCCTGTCACAGCGCCTTTCCCTCTGCGCGGATATTGAGCGGAGATATACGTTTGAACAACGCTATCAAGCGATACTTAAGTATCACAACTCGGCATGGGTCAATATTTGGGGTGCCTCCTGCGCCTACTATTACGCGCTGCAACGAGAGGAAAAAAAGATTCCGGAGATTTTCCGTGCACATCAGCTTTCTGTGATCAATATTCTTGCACCTGGCAAGCCTATGATGGAGATGATCGAAAACCAGGTCTATTTGGCACAGGGCGCTTATGCGAAAGTAATTGGACGCAGCGAGGGAGTGCTTTCCATGTGCGAGGGACTGCACTACGCATTGGTTGCGCTCCATTTGCGTATCCAAACTGCGGCGGCCTATGAAATGCTTGGGAAGGAACCGGAAGCGCATGCGTTGCTGGAACGGGCGCTAAAGGATGCGCTGTCAGATGATTTTCTGCTGCCCTTTGTGGAGAATTACCATTATCTGAAAAGGCTGTTGGAAAACGGTATGGGGCAGTACAAAACCTTCATTCGGCGTATCGTACAGCTTGGAAAGGAGTATGAGCTGCGGCAAAGGCATTTGTATGAACAAACTACTCGCCCGGCGGCATTTGCTGTGCTGACCGAACGGGAATATGAGATCTTGGGTCTGATGAAAGAGCGCCTGAGTAACCGCGAAATTGCGGAAAGACTGTTCCTGTCCGAAGGCAGTATTAAGCAATATATCAATCAGATTTATTCTAAACTTAATATAGATGGGGATTCCCGGACGAAGCGGCAGCAGATTTTATCCATGCTGAATGCCAACCCCTAACCTTTGGTTAATGGTTATCTTTTTTAATCCACCGTACAATATTTGTACGGTGGATTTTTTATTGACTTAGGAGGAGCGAGAAAATGAAGGGTTGGAAAAAATGTACGGTTTTTCTGCTGGCGCTGGTCATATGCCTTAGCCTTGCCGCCTGCGGAGTGGGCAGCAGTAAAGGTGAAAGCGAAGATTACTATACCCCCGGTGTGATTGAGGACACCGACTATGACTTCACCGATGATAATCCGGCGGAGCAACTGGGTTATGACTCCATTGAGGATATGCGCACACAGGAACATGAAATCATCTCTTCCGATGATAACGACAATACAGTCGCCGAGGGATATTGGTGTCCTGACGGGGATAGGAGCAGCTCCCTCTACTTTATGGTTCAGAGAGATACCATTTACTGGTATGAATTTGACCCGGAGCAGGGGGATGTTCAAGTGGGAGACCCGGATGGCATTGTACTCAAGTTAGGAAATAAGCGCCGTCTTCAGAGCGGGCAGACATTTCAGTACACAACTTCCAGAGGATTGGATATGAGCTACAGCAAAATCTGTTTCGAGGGAGACACAACAGAATATTTTTGGAGGGAGCGCTGAAAGGCATCCCTGTGGTTAAAGGAGGAAACTATATGGAACGAAGATATATTTCAGAAGTAAAGCCACTAAGCCAGTATATTTTACAAGTTGACTTTGTCTCCGGCAGTCGTTTGCTCCTGGATATGAAGCCTTATCTGGACAAATTTCGCTTTCATTCTCTGGCTGATTTGCAGACATGGAATAGCGTTGTAACGAACGGTATTTTTATTCGTTTCGGAAATGTGGAATTGAGTCACGATGAAATTTTGGCAATGGCAGAACAGGAACATTAACAGTTCATCTGGGGAAGGAGAAAATAACAATGAAAAGAATCATAAGAAAGCGATTTGTCCTTGTTTTGGTTCTGTCCTTGTGCCTAAGCCTGACCGCTTGTGGCAACGGTGACAGTGGAGACAGCGGTAACGATACTGGTATTACGCCCACCAGGATTGAAGGTATGCTCAAAGAAGCATACGATAATACAGATTATACCAGCTATCTTGGCATTTGGGATGGCGTTGTCAATGAGGGAGAGCCTGAACAGAAATTGATCGCAGAGTTGAACGAGGACGGCGAACCACGCTTTGAGCTGTATGTTGACGGTGAGCTGGCCTACTGCGGTTTTCTCCAGATTCGTCCGCAGTACGAAAATTATGTCTATGCCTGCAACGAATATGACGGCTGCGGCTATATGTGCTGGTTTGATTCCTATGACGCGCTGCACATTGAATTCGATCTTGACGGAAACTCCTGTGTCTTTGTTCCTGAAGGCACGGTTCCCGGCTGGGCAGCCGATACGGAAACCGGTAATGGTGAGTTTTCAGACATTGCCGGTGTCTGGTATCTGGACGGCGATGTGAATGCAATCAGCAGTCTTGAGATTGACGTACAAGGCAGCTGGACGCTGACTGAGCGCCTTGACGGTAATGACGATCCCGCCATGACAGACTTCGGTTATTTGGAGCAGGACCCCGTCAATACAGATACATACTATGCTCACTCTCAGCAGTTTGAGGATGTAATTTATGACGTGGGTACTGATTTGGATAAGGAGGCCATCTGGTGGGGCGGCGAGAATGATGTCTATTTGCTTCCTCAGACGATCAAGAGTAGCGGGGAGATCATGGCGCAATATGTGGGTTACTGGTCTGATGGAGAGGACTATTGGCTCAGGGTCTACGGCGACGGCAGTTGGGACACGGTAGAGGAAAGCGGCGAGATTATTAACCGAGGCAGCACAGTTGCAGAAGAAGATGAAATTGTGCTCTATATGACGGATTACGGTTATGTGGGAACATTTGTCCTTCAGAACGGCAGTCTTTATGATGAGGATGCTGACGTGACCTACGCCCCTGTGATGGAAGCTGATATTCCTGAGGCGTCACGGACTGATCTGAACTGAGTGGCCGGGAAAGGAGAGACCTATGCAGAAAGGAAGCAAGCTCTTGACGCCGCTTCTGGCGCTGGTATTGTGCCTTGGGCTGGTGGCCTGCGGCAATATTGCGGAGGATGAGCAGCCCTCTGATGAGGTAGTTGGCAATGACTGGCGCGTGACCGGTGTTGTTCGTGACAGCGGTATCATCACCCGCAGCGGCGAGGACATTGCTGTGTTGGTGTGCGTCCATGCAGAGGATGCCACATTCTATTATGAATCGGAGAATCAGGTACTGTTTGATTCTGTGGATTATCCCGTGGCGATTCAAGGCGATCCGTGGGAAAGCTATCAAAGCATCGACTTTTCCGACCGCAATGATGACGGCAACAGCGATGTGACCATGATATTCGAGGAAAACGGTGACACTACGCGGCTGGTCTGGTTCTGGGATGCGGATGCAGAAGGTTATGTGTTCCAACCGGAAGAATCTTCTGCCATGCCGGACGGCGATTCGTATCTTTCCTGGAATACTCTGACTGGTGAGGATTTTGAGGCGGACCGCACCTGCTGGCAGGGGGAGGATGGCAGTCAGCTGCTATTATGCCTGGACACCGACAATTATACTTACCGCACATGGTACGGCCGCACGGGAACGGGTACGCTGTTTCAGGACGAGGGCGGTCTGGGCCTCCAGTTCTGTGACATTTACACCGACCACTACTACTACCTCGTCCGTGAGAACGACGGTTTCATGCTTCGTCATGTCAACGGAGAGGATGGTACAGAATGGGGCGAAATGAACGGTCTGCACTTTGAGCCGTCATCGGTGGAGATGACGCCATTTGATATAAGCCTGCTTAACGGTACATGGCAGAATGCACTGGGCAAAACCTACGCATTCAACACAGAACGGATGCGCGTGATTGAATGTTCGGATGATAGCCGCGTCCTCAGCAGCGGACCGCTGTATGACAAAGCTGGTGGCTGCGGACCGTATATAACGGGCGATGAAATTCTTTATCCATGTCTCAGCGCCGCTGGCAATGCCCTTGTGCTGTTTGCAGACGGCAACGCGCCCCGCGCACCCGGCAGCCGCGGCACCGGCGTATTCTACCGCAACGGCGACGTGGAGACGTATGCCGATTTGGAGAATGCCTCTTTCGGTGAAACGGATGGCCGCCTGTGGTATTGCGATGGCATACAGTATTTTGCCCTGCCAAGCGGTTATACACTGAGCGAGGACGGACGGGCATACAACAGAACCAACAAACCGTTCGCGTCCGACTGGAAAGAGGATCGCTATGACCCCGTATCCGTTTGGGGGGATAACTGGCTGGATGAAAACTGGGGCAGCAATCAATGATGGAAAGGAAAAGGAGGACGACATGAAAAACAAAAAAAGTTTCTTAAGCCTATTGGCGCTCACGCTCCTGAGTCTGATTTTGCTTGCGGGCTGTGGAGAAAAGAAATGGCCCATGCAGATTACTGTGGTAAACCGCACGACCTACCCGATTTCAGATATTCGCATCAGTCTGGCATCGGACGAGGACTGGGGAGATAACCGCATTGAAACAACTCTGAAGGAGGGAGATAGTGCGGATATTGACTTGGGCGAGTTCACCGAAGTGGAGCTGACAAATGAGGGCTTCAACATTCAGTTCTACGGTGAAGACGGCGAGCCGGTCAATCCGGACTACGATCCGCAAAATCCCACATTCTTTGAAAACGGCGACTATTTAATCCTTGCGCCGCCGGACATCAGCGTCTCCATGTTCATGGATACCGGATATGATGCGGCGGAGTACGATCAGAAGATTATGGAGTTCTATGAGCATCAGGACGATGGGCGCGGCGATCTGATTCCAGAGGAAGAAAATGAGAGCGGAGACCCGATCCCGGAAAGTGATGCCGGAGACAGAGGGACTGTCCCGGTTTTGATGGGCGGAGGGCTTCCATTTACCAATATGGAGAATCTTGAGACCGAAAACTATGAAGACGGCACATATTACTATGAAGATGTTACCGAGGATGGTCTGACCATAATCGTGAATACAGTCTTTGTGAAGGATGCGGACACGGACGGAAAAGAGCTGGAAAACTATCTGGTAGGCTGCGCTCTGAATTTAGGAGATTCCGACCTCTATGAAGTACTGTCTGCCTCCCAGAATGCCGACCTTACTGCGAATTTTACTTATCCGGTCTATATCGTGGAATACACCACCGGAGCGAATGAGGATACGCGGAAATGGACTGTTTTCGCTATGGATACGGATCTTTACACCTACTTGTACGGCTTTTGCTCTACCATAGACGCGGCAGAAGATATGGAAGAAATATATCAGGACATCTTTAACGAGCTGTACTTGTCTGATGAAAAATAAGGGGAGGACAATATGAAGAAAACACGTATCTCTATTTTTTTAATGCTGTTGTCGGCGATGGTTCTGCTGCTTGCAGCCTGCGGAGGGGAGCCAGAGGAAACAGCGGACATGGGTAGCATGGAAGAAACGGTTTCGCCCCAGGATGATCCCAATGAGGGCCTTGGCGGCGATCTCAATGAGGACACGGTAAATGATTTCAGCGATTTCGAGGGCATCTGGCTGGGCGACTCGGATAACGATTATGATTACCTGGAGATTGACGCCGAGGGAAACTGGACGCTCTATCTCGGCGGCGATGTGATCGCGGATGGCTATCTTCAGTACGAGCCGGAGTGGGAGAGTATTTATGCCTATAACCATCAGGATGGCTCCGGCGGCCGCTTTGCGCTTGAGGACAGCGGGCTGCTTTATATTTCCACCTATGGCTACTTTCACTACGGCGATGGGATGGAGTACATCTGGTATGACGATGGCGGAGGGGATCACGATGGCGATCAGCCGGAAAATGATTATCGTCTGACAGAAGACGATGAATCTTATCCCAATGATGGCGGAGATGAATTCTATAGTTGGAATTCTGAACTCTATCAGCGTAACGTTTCTGAATTTGAGGGTGTTTGGTACTACGATGACGATCTCTCGGCTGAGACTTACATTGTGATTGACGGAGACGGTAACTGGAGCTATTACCAGCGCGCTTCTGGAGAGGCTGAGGCAGAGGAGATGGACTGCGGTATCTTTACTTATTCTACGGATGAAGCAAGCACCTATTATGCGGATTCCACAATGTACGATGGCGTTTCCATCCGCGTATTTGAATTTGATGATGATGTCTTGGTTTGGGGAGATGAAGGTGTTTACTACTTGATGGAATGATTGAGAGAAAGAGAGGATAGCAAATATGGAGAAATTAAAAGAATATTTTGTCCTTTTGCTGACAGCTGCCCTATGCTTGAGCCTTTCTGCCTGCGGCAGTTCCGATACGGATACGGCAGGGACAGGCGACGACTGGCGTAACAGTGGTGTGGTAGTCGGCAGCGGCACGATTACGCACGACAATGAGGGAAGCGTGGATGTACTGGTCACCATCAGTCCTGAAAGTGCAGCCTTCTATCGTGATGAGGCGGAACAGACTTTGTTCGACAGTGTTTCCTTTCCAATGAACATTCCTGATGCGGAACAGGCTTTTAATGCCATTTCCTTTGATGATATGAACAACGATGGGGAAAGCGATGTACTGGTCAGCTTCATCCATGAAAACGGCGATACCACAGAGCTGATCTGGCTCTGGGATTCGGCAGAGCGATATGTTTTTCGGGAAGACCTCTCATCCGTTACGATCAGTGAAGATGATACTGCCGAATGGGTGGATGACAGCTATCTTGATGAATACGTCGGACGGTAGTGTAAAGTAGCCTATGAAAAAATGGAGCTGAAAAAAATGGCTCCATGGGAACCTTGAAAATTGCAGATATGTTAGTTTTCGGCAGCGTACGCC
>SFQZ01000161.1 GCA_004562915.1 bacterium | reverse complement strand
CGGGCTCTTTTTGAACCAGTTCCATTATGATCTGCTCAAAACATTGCAGAATGCGGAACGTGTTCCTGTAAAAAATGTCAGAAGAAGAGGCGATAAAGTCAAGATAATCCACCTGATCGTTCTGTAAAGTGTTCCGCTTTATGAAATTCACAAGATCCGGAATTTCACGCTGGGAGGAAGAGGGGAAATCGTAGAAGAATCCGGGGCGAAAACTGAGATAAAGAGCGCAGAAGGCACGTTGATAGCTTTCTACATGCGGACTTTCTGGTTGATGAAGCAACAGTCACCGGCGCGATAGTGTTTATGTACTCCCACAATGACGAAATCAAGTTCCCCCCGAAATAACATAGGTAATGACAATTGTCGTTGAGGATGAAAAGCAGAAACAAAAGTGGTTGTACGTTAAAAAATGTCGGTTCTGGCTTTCGTTACTTGTATTTTCTTCTGGAAATCTCTATACTAAATATAGGTAAAGTATTTTCGGGAGGTGGCTGAATGGGCATTTATTTAAACCCTTCTAACGATAAATTCAGTGAAGCAAGAAATTCTGAAATATATGTGGATAAATCTGAACTGATTAAATATACGAATAAAGTTTTGCATACCTCACAAAAATGTATCTGTGTCAGCAGACCCCGTCGGTTTGGAAAGTCCATGGCGGCAAACATGCTGGCTGCATATTATAGCAGAGGATGTGATTCGGAAGCACTGTTTGATGGATTGAAAATTGAAAACAGTCCTGATTTTCATGATTATCTGAACAGGTATGATGTTATCGCACTGAATATGCAGGAGTTCTTGAGTCGAACTCATCATGTTTTGGAAATGCTGAAACTGCTGATAAAGCTGGTAACACGTGAACTGAAACGGGAATATCCGCATGTGGATTATTTTGATCTTGAAGATTTGATTCAGACTATGCAGGATATCTATGCAGAAACGGGACGGAGCTTTATTATTCTGATAGATGAATGGGACTGTGTATTGAGGGAATGTAAGGATGATTTGGCCGGACAAAAGCAATATCTGGATTTTCTTCGGGATTTTCTGAAAGATAAAGGATATATCCATCTTGTATATATGACGGGAATTCTGCCTATTAAAAAATACGGAACCCATTCTGCTTTGAATATGTTCAGAGAATTCTCTATGACAGATGCAGGAGAATTGGCAGAATTTGTTGGATTTACAGAAGCGGAGGTTCAAAATCTCTGTGAAACATATCATGCGGATTTTGAAGAAATGAAGCAGTGGTACAATGGTTACAGGTTAAGAAATGTCGGGGCTGTATATAATCCACAATCTGTGGTATTTAGTATTCTATCAGGTGCGTTTAATAATTATTGGAATCAGACGGAAACGTATGAAGCATTGAAAATATATATTGATTTAAATTATGATGGCCTGAAAAATCAGATTATCCGTATGATGCAAGGGGATTCTGTCAGTATCGATATAGGCAGTTTTAATAATGACATGACTTCATTTGCTTCTCGGGATGATGTACTGACGCTTTTGATACATCTTGGATATTTGGGATATGATTCGCAGTATCAAGAAGCGTTTATACCCAATAATGAAATTCTAAATGAATTTGCAAATGCGGTGCGGAATTCTGATTGGGGAGAAGTTACGAAAGCTTTGGAGTTGTCGAGGGAAACTCTGCAGGCTATATGGAATCAAAATGAAGAATATGTAGCGTGGGCAATCGAACAGTCCCATTTGGAAACATCCTATTTCCAATATAATGATGAGAATGCGCTTAGTTATACGATATCTCTTGCACTCTACGCTGCGAAAAATTATTATACAGTGATAAGGGAGTTACCTGCCGGAAAAGGAAGGGCAGACCTTGTTTTTATCCCAAGAAAACAGTTTCCGGACAAGCCGGCTCTTTTGGTAGAGTTAAAATGGAATCAGGTTACGGAGAGTGCGATTGAACAGATAAAGGATAAAAAATATCCGAAAGCTTTGGAAGAATATCAGGGGAATCTTCTGTTGGTTGGAATCAGTTATGATAAAAAAACAAAGGAACATAAATGTAAAATAGAAGAACTCACGCACTGAATGCGCAATAAAAAGGAGTATAGAAATGAAAAAGCAGACCATTAATTTATGGAACAAAGAGGATTATACTTATCCATGTGCGGGAGAATTTCTTCCCAATATCACGGCTTATCTTCATGAAGATGAAGATGTTCATCCGGCAATGCTCGTGGTGCCGGGCGGCGGATATGCTTTTGTCAGTCCGACAGAGGGCGAAATTGTAGCGAAACGATTTTATGAGGCAGGGTATCAGGCATTTGTTCTTACTTATACGATCAATATGTATCAGCTTGCACCGCTTAAAAAACAGCCGCTTCGGGATATTTCCAGAGCTGTGCGTTATATCCGGAACTTTGCAGAATGTCTGCGTATAAAGTGCGATCAAGTTGTCTGCTGCGGTTTCTCAGCAGGTGCTCATCTTACAGGAAGTCTTGCGGTTCATTATCAGGATCAGGAGCTTACGAAAGAGCCGTATGCTGAGATTTCTAATCGTCCCGATGCAGTGATTCTCTGTTATCCGGTGATCACAAGTGGAGAAAAAGCGCATCGCGGCAGTTTTGATCTGCTTCTTGGAAAAGATGCATCTGAGGAGGAACTTACATGGGCAAGTCTGGAAAAACAGGTGACAGCTGACACGCCTCCGGCTTTTCTGTGGCAGACATTTACGGATGCGACGGTGCCGGTGGAGAATAGTATCATGTATACAAAAGCATGCCACAATGCGGGAGTTCCGTGTGAATTACATTTATTTATGGAAGGAAGACATGGAATGAGCCTTGCAAATGAAGAGTGGGCAACGAACAATATCGGGGAAGACAGTATTTATACGATGATGCAGCAATGGCAGACATTAAAGACGTTGTACAATGTGCGGCCGGAGATGGTGCCGACGATGCTTGCTCCTTCTGCCAAAGCAGAAACACTGAAAGAGTTTGCCGTGGAATGGACGAAAGCAACTGTGGGAATCCGGCAGATGGAGGAACAGCATGCAGATGAATCCGCCATGCAGTGGCCGGATCTGGCACTTACATGGCTGGATAAGATCTTTGTAAGTTAAATTAGTTTATTTTAATTTTTCCCGATATTCTCCTGGGGTAATGCCATATTTTTCTTTAAAAATTTTGTAACTATTCAGAACCACCCTTATTCAAAGATGAAATCAGGGTGGCCTGAGATCGCATTTTTGATTGCTTCGTAAGCATTGTATCCCTGCTTATGTGCCGTACCAACGTAGGACATGATTTTCAGATAATCTCTGGCACCTTCCTCAGTTCGGAAGCATCCGGATACTTTAGTCTTGACTTTTATCATCCGAAGATCACGTTCTGCCTGGTTATTATCAAACGGAACCATAAAGTTATGGATAAAAAGGCAGACTGAGGCCTTGTAATTCGCAAGACGTTCTACAAGGGCAAGGATTTTTCCTTTTTTCTTCCGACCACGTTTTTTCTTCGTGGTTTCGGGAAGTGGATTTTCCTTCCGGGCCTGTTCGATGAGTTCATCATACTTCTTATCGAACTTATGATAGTGATAATAGCTCAGAGAGTCCTTACCTTTCTCTATGGCTTTATCTTTGACCTTTTTCATTTCCACTAAAAGGTCTATAAATGCAGATGCCCATTTCTGCTCAGGATGATTTTCATCAATCCCTGTTAATTCACGGAGAAGATGGGCACAACAGACTGCATGCTGCACATCCGGATAATTCCAGTAGGAAGCCCAGCAGTCATGCATGGCGATCCCTTTGAATTCCGAGAGAACACCGCATTGCTCCATGCCTGCAGTTCCACGTTTGGGACTGATAGCAAGATATGTGTATTCACAGTTTGAGGCATCATGAACCCACCAGAGTTTTTTATCCACTCTGGTTCCGGTTTCATCGAAATGTCCAAGCGCGGAACCGATCATCTTATCCTTGATCTTAGCTACTGTTTCACTCAGACTGTCAGCACATCTTTTTACCATGCTGCTGATCGTTCCTGTTGCAATCGGAATGTTAAATACTCCGGAAAGAATCTCATGGGTGCGTTTGATGCTGACTGCACCTACGGTATTTAATGCAACTGCTAATGCCTGAAGGTTTTCGCCATACTGTACGGCTGCTTTTACGTCAGAAGGGAAAGCACCTCTGCGTGTATCTCCGTACAGCATACAGATTGGAAGTTCCAGTGCCTGATGCTCCGTTACATTGACTGTAACAACCGCATCAATAACATGGCGTTTCTCAGCGATACACGCAGTGCCCTTGCATATCTGATAATGCGGGCATCCTTCACATGCGGAAGGCATATGTTTGACTATTTCATCCGGAGCTGTTATTACCGATAAATGTGTCCCCTGATGTCCGTTTTGACCACCAACCTTTTTACCGGATGGTTTTCGCAGACTCTTAGGGGCAGGCTTTTTGAAACCATCACTTGAAGGTGGTTTGGAACTGTTTTTGGAGTTCTTATTAAGCTGTTCCTTCAGTTCTTGTATGGTCTGATTTAACTCAGCAATAGTTGCAGTGAGCATTTCATTCTGCTTGAGTAATGAAGCATTCTGTTCAAGCAATTGCTGAACCATTTCAAGTGTAACATTTACTGGCATTCAGACCACCTTCTTCCGTTAATTTGATACTTCTATTTTAACGGAAAATGACCCAAAAAGCGAATCGTGTCATTTTGATATACTGTCAAAATGACGGTGGATAAGTAGTAAAAATCAAAGGATAACGGCCAATAACGCTCGGATAAAATCCACAAATAGAACGTTATCTGACTGTAATCGAAGATTTATAGTTTAGTTATCCACAAGCAAAAAGCACTTGGCAGTTGCATTGAAAAGTTATCCACTTTTCGCAATAAAGCCATGGCAAAACAGAAATTTTATTTTCTCCGTTTTGCCCAAAAATCAATGTACTCTAAATGGGGTGCTGAATAGTTACGCCTTTCCTTGGGATAGGTACTTCCAAAGATATAGTTCGTTATATCGTCAAATGTAAGATCCGCGTCATTTGCATATACCAGATAAGTGCTGTCGGAGG
>SFQZ01000160.1 GCA_004562915.1 bacterium | reverse complement strand
CGTAGAAAATCAGTGCCTTGAAAAAGTCTGAATTTCTGCCGGAATGTCTCCTTCTTACACATCAGGGGCCAAAACTGCTATTTCCCGACAGCCCCTTTTCTTTTTTACTATATCGTGCTTTGCTCTTATGCCAATTACCGCTCGTCTTATCGGCGAATGGAACACATCACCTACATGGTAGGTCCCGGCGAATGGATCTGTACCCTTTCAGATCTTCAAACATGGTTTCGCTGCCGGTTCCAGCATCAGGCAATCTCTATTTTAGATTTTCTGGTGAAGCAAAATTGCATTACATACTCTCTTCTTGGAAATAAGAAAATCGTAAAATTTAAGATCACTGACTGGGCAAAGGACAATACCGTTCTGGAATACAACTGTCCCTGCAAAAAGGATGATGGATTTTTCTTTTTCCCTATTGCAAAAGTCCATGAACTTATCAGCCTGGGGAAATGCTCAGAGATGGATATGTTACTGGATATGTGGATTCATGCCATATACAATGATCCAACCGTGCAAGGCTCATTCTCTGCACCTGTTGTATATTACCGAAATAACACAGGTAATCCCCTAACCAGCTTCCAGTCACTTGGAGAACGTTGGGGACATTCAAAAACCACTATATCACGTATCTTGAAAAAATTTGAAGAGTTAAACTTCATCACTCTTGTCAGCTTCAAAGGCAAACATGGCAGCATGATCTATCTTAACTACTACCTGTCTGTCATGTTTGACATCAGTGATGTAATGATAGACAAGGAGGAAATCGCTATGAACATACAACTGCCAATCCACATACCTGAAACCGAAGAAAATGTCTGCGTTTCAGAAACTGTCACAGAAGAACAAATCACCGTTCCAAAAAATAAGTCCTGCGTTCCGGTTTCTCACATGAAATTTATCATCAAAAAAGTCGCAGAACTACTGCAAACACAGGGGATTCCGTGCTGCGAATGCTCCAAAACCAGGTATATATTATCTCCTTTATCAGCCTGCATAGATACAGTAAATCAATATACACTAAATATTATCTGTCCTTACGGAAAGGCTACATATCGGTTTGAACTGACTGTCACGCCAGAAGAAAAACCTACCGTTAGCCTGCCTGCTGAAGCATATATGGCTACTGCGAAAGGGGGTGAATAGAATGGCTAGAAACAAAAAACAAAGCTATGCGACCCCTGAAGAAGATCCCCGCTTCCACGACACTTACAAGTTTCTGCGAAGATACCGGGATGCCACATACAGCCTGAAGGTAGTGGTCCGGCAGTTAGAAGCGCAATTCCGTATGGAATATGGAACCAGTGTGGATGATTTTTTAGATTCCGTTTATGCTGCAGGGATAGAATTATCCGGAACTGACATAGCAGAAAGGGCAAAAAGCATTGAGCGGAGTAACAAGATGTTGAAGCTATTAGATTCTTCCGTTGATCTTCTCCGTAACAATCATAAGCACGGAGAACAGTATTACTGGATTCTCTATTATGCATTCCTGTCTCCACAGGAACTGAAAAACACGGATGAGATCCTTGAAAAGCTTGAACCGCATATCAGCAATATCTCTTACCGTACCTATTACCGGAAACGTCACGCAGCGATAGAAGCGCTGAGTACCATTCTCTGGGGTTTTACTGCGAAAGAAACCATTGACATTCTGAATCAGTTTTTCCCCGATTAGTAATCGACAATTTATGGACAGGCACTCATAATTAACAATAAAAAAGTTAGGGAGTGCCTGTTCATGGAAAATTTAGAAACACTAATCGAAAAATATTTAAGAGACTGTGAAACCATAAAAACATTAGATAAAAAAACCATCAAAGCTTATCGAATTGACTTAACTCAATTTTGCACTTTCATGCTGAAATATCCTGATTTTACTAGTAAAACAGCTATAAATGAATATATTTCTACACTTCATAAAAAATATCAACCCAAAACTGTAAAAAGAAAGATTGCAACAATTAAAGCTTTTTTTCACTATCTATTGTGTGAAGAGATAATATTCTCAAACCCTTTTGACAAGATAAATGCAAAATTTCGTGAACCTCAGACATTACCACGAACAATACCAGATACTATAATAGAAACCTTTATTTCTACTATGTATAAGCAGAAATCTCTCGCTAACACTGACTGCAAAAGGAACTCTATTCTCCGCGATATTGCCGTAATTGAATTACTCTTCGCTACTGGTGTCAGGATATCGGAATTATGCAATTTAACATTACAACAAGTGGATTTGGTATCTTACAAAATAATAATATATGGCAAAGGTTCCAAAGAACGCATGATTCAAATTGGAAACGATGATGTAAAAAAAATCCTACTAGAATATTACTCTGTTTTTAAAGACGACATTATATGTGAACTTCCAGTCTTTTTCCGCCTAAATCGAGAGTCCCTATATCTGTGCTTCAAAATAATTCTATTTTTCCGTCTTTTCTCCATCTAATCCTGCATTTAAAAAGTTCATGATCTCCTCATATGACCGCCCACTTTTTACAACTGCTGACAGGATCTCTTCTTTTCTTATGGCATCCCGCTTATCTAACAGTTCTTTCAGATTTGCTGTTGCCTGGTCATACTTTTTCTTCGCTGCGATCACATCAGCCTCTGCTTTTTTAATCTTTTCTTCCAATGCTTCCTTACTTGTTTTTCTTGTTCTTGCCATCTTTATTTTCCTTCCTTATTCTGCTTCTTTCAGTTCCTTACTCAGCTCTGACGCAAAGTATTTTATACTATTCGCATCCAATCCAAAGGCTTTCAATATTACTTTCTGGTTCGCTGTTACTGCATGATCCAGACGGTATATATTGTCTAACTGACGTACCATTTCTATTTTTTCCAGCTCTTTTATTGCCGCCGGTACAGTCATATAGTTCAGTTTCTTATCCAGTTTTTTCATTTCTTCTTTTAGTTTTATATACATCTTGCAGCGCACTATCATGGCTACAAATTCAACAAATATCTTCGCTCTTGCTGATTCTTCTGAATACACCCGGATGCTCTTATTCCCCAAATATGATTTATCTCCGCGGAATAGTTTCTCCGATACATCCCTGCTCTTATACAGTTCGATTGCTTCCTTCGCACTCATCTTTTCCGATGTAACGATACAAAAATATCCTGCCAGATCCAGCTCTCTTTCTACCACACTGCACCGTTCTTCCGGTAGTATAAAAGTTTGGCTCTTTTCATCATAATGAAGGTTAAAATACTTCTCAAATCCAGGACCGAATTCCTTTACTTTATTCTGGTACTTTTTCAGATACTGCGTCATCTGGTTGATCCGGTTTTCAATCTCTATCCGTTCTGCGCTTTCTTTGGAAATACTATGATACAGATGAAAATAACGCTCTTTTTTATCACTTGCATACAGTTTGTGCCGTATTGTCTTTCCGTAAACTCCATATTCATAGATATTGTTTACCCGCTTATTTTCAAATGTCCCTTTATTTTCCAGGATCAGTTCATTCACAAGGGCAGACATCCCTTTCACCATGATAACAAAACTATACCCACATTTATCCATATATTGTATATTCTCGCAGCTGAAATATCCCCTGTCCAGAATGAATCCGATCTTCTTATAACCATATCCGGATGCTTTATCCAGCATGAACTGCAGCTGGGAGATATCATTCAGACTTCCTGGATATTTTTCATAAAATAATGGTTCCTGATTATGAGTATCATACGCAACTGCATAATTAAATACCGGCTCTCCCATATCTACTTTCGGATGCCCAAATTCAACCATTTTTATATCCCCGGCCTGACAGTTTTTATTCGTTGAATCATAAGAAATATAAATCTTTTCACGGTAATTCCGTGACTCATTCCATGTATTCAGAAATCCTGTACTCTGATCATCTGTTACTGAATTCAGGAAATCTGATACGGTTGAATCGCTGTATTGTTTCATTTTTTCCGTAAAAAGTGGATGGTTGTATGTATAATCCGGATAGTACTGCGCTGCATTGTTTTCTGCTATGATCGAATAAACAGCCAGATCTAAAAACAGCCCCATATCACGCGATCCAAAATACTTTCCAAGGATATCGTTCAATCTGCATTCTTCTATGATCTTACGCAGTACAAAATATGTTCCTACCCTGAGACAGCTGCTTCTGGAAGTCCTGTTTTTGCTTTCCGGAAGCTCTGCATCGGGGAAATATTTCAGGAAATTTTGATTCGGTTTCATGAGTTCTGGATCCGTATCTGACAATTTTCCGATCGTTACTCTTTTGGGAAAAGTATACTTCCGGGATGGATCATAAACCCGGTCATACTCATACTCTATATATACAACATTTGACTTTTTTCTCCGTGTGATCTTGCCTTTTACGGTTGGTACTTTCACTAAAAAATCCAGATACATAGCGCCCTCCTTTTAGGCGGTTATCCGCCTAAATTAATTGTACTATATTTCCCGGCTGTCTGCAATGGAAAAGCGCAGAAAACCGGGATTTTTTATGATTTTATTTTTGTTCTTTTTTCTTTAGGCGGAAAAATTACTGGAAGTTCACATGATACTTGATACGATCTGGAAATTATTATAACAGTTTCCCCATGATATTATTATATTCTTTCTGTAGAATCTCAACTTTATCCGTTTTTTCCCATGGCAAATCTAAATCTGTTCTTCCAAAATGTCCATACGCAGCCGTTTGCCTATAAATTGGTCTTCTCAAATCTAACATTTTGATAATGCCTGTAGGACGCAAATCAAAGTATTTGCGCACAATTTTCTCCAAAGTTTCATCAGATAATCTACCAGTTTTAAAAGTATTTACCATAATTGACATTGGATTTGCTACTCCTATCGCATAGGCAAGCTGAATTTCACACTTATCTGCAAGACCAGCAGCAACAATATTCTTTGCTACATAACGTGCAGCATAAGCCGCAGATCTATCAACTTTCGTGCAATCTGTATATAGTAAAATAAAAGTACCTCAAATCGGAAAGCAAAATTCCCAAATATCGGATTGGGAATTTCCCAAAATAAAGCAGGACATCTTGAACCACTTAACCAATACCATTATCCTTTGGTAGAGACCAATCTATT
>SFQZ01000159.1 GCA_004562915.1 bacterium | reverse complement strand
TCTTCCTCCAGTTCCCGGAGCAGCTCTTCGCCATATTTATCTAACATCCGCACAAGAAAATCAATGCACCGTTCAAATTCAACATTCTGTTTCACAAGCTTCTCCTTCCCCGTTTTTTTATTCTGTGGTCATTTTACAGGAAAGCTTTTAGATTCTCATTGAACAGAAATTGAGTATAGATTGACTGTTACCCTGTTATTTTTGTTCATAGAGTTGAAATACCGTTGTGCAGAACATATGTTTGTGCTATGATAAAAGAAATCTAGTACCAGATAAAAACCAGAAATGATACGAAAAGGTGGGATTGCGATTGGATCGATGCGATTTTAGTTCTATAATGACATGTTTGAAAAATCATATCAGCGAAAGTAACCAGATGAGCCAGCCTGAATTTTTATATGAAGTATTTGAGGATTTTATGAACAGCCCTGAAAGCAAAGATTTTTCTTTTGATAATGGGCTTGTCTGCCGGTGGATGACAGGACAGGCGAAGATCAGTCCCAAAATTTCTACTTACTATGCGAAACCAAGTAAGCAGGAAAAACTGGCTGAAGCAATACATCAAAATCTTCTGCCACTGATGACCGACTGCAACAAGGCACTACAGGATGTTTACACCCTGTTTATGCAGGATCCCACCGTATCCGAAGCGAAAAAGAACAAACTGGCATTACTATACAAACCTGCGGATTCACGGCTCCTGTTTCTGGCAAAGCTGATCTCCTTTGGTATGGAGCGTCAATTTGTCAAAAGAGATACGAAAAACCAGAAACTGATTGCAGGTGGTGCCCTCTCCCCGGTTGTTCTGGATTATATCATGGACAGTGAAGTATCCAGACCATGCCGACATTTTGTAGGAAGGGAAGAAGAACTGGGAGAATTACACACAATGCTGGAAGAAAACAGCAAAGTATTTCTCTATGGGATTGCCGGGATTGGAAAAAGTGAACTGGCGAAAGCATATGCAAAGCAATACAAAAAATATTATACAAACATCCTTTATGTTGAATATTCTGGCGATTTGCATCAGTCAGTTACAGATATGGATTTCACTGACGATCTGCCGGAAGACAACGAAGAAGAACGATTCCGAAAACACAACCGTTTTCTTCGCTCTCTGAAAGATGATACCCTGCTCATCATAGATAATTTCAATGTGACTGTTACACAGGACAGTTTTCTATCAGTAGTGTTGAAATACCGCTGCCGGATTCTTTTTACAACAAGGAGTAAATTTGATGGACACTGCATTCTGCAGCTAAAAGAAATACGGGAACCCTCCTGTTTGTTTCAGCTGGCACCTGCATTTTATTCGGAAGCAGAAGAACACCGAACACTTGTAGAAGAGATCATAGAAACTGTTCACCGCCATACCTTTGCGGTAGAACTGGCGGCAAAACTTCTGGAAAATGGGATTTTGCCTCCTGAGCAATTACTGGAAAAACTCCGGGAGGAAAAGGCATCCCTTGAAAATGAAGACAAAATCAGTGCTATCAAAGACGGACAGAACAACAAGGCAACTTACTATAACCATATTCACACCCTGTTCTCCCTTTATTCCATTTCACAGGAACAACAGGATATCATGCGTGATCTGTGTTTTCTTCCTCCTGCCGGTATTTCCGCCCGCATCTTTGCTGACTGGCTTGGACTGACTACTTTAAATGACATCAATGACCTGATTGAGACAGGTTTTGTACAGGCAAACACCCGGCATACCATTTCCCTGCATCCAATGATTCAGGAAATTGCCCTTTCTGAAACCAGACCTTCCATCACGAGTTGTCACACTTTACTGGATTCCCTTCAAAAAATATGCTTGATGCATGGCATGGAGGTCAGCTATTACAAAAAATTGTTCCAGACAGTGGAAAATGTCATTCACCTGATTAAAAAAGATGATATGTCCAAATACCTTCTGTTTTTAGAGGATGTCTTCCCATATATGGAGAAATACCACTACCAAAAGGGTATGAGAGAGATACTCCGAGAATTAAAGCAACTTTTAAAAGGAAATACTTATGGCACCGCTTCTGACCGGGCACTATTGCTGGATTACCAGGCAACAGTGGAAACAAAACCAGAAAAAGCCATCAAACTGGAAAAAGAAGCACTTGCGCAGATCAAAGAAATCACAGAAACTAATGCCCACCTTGTTTCCAACCTGTATGCCAATCTTGGTGGTCTTTACCGCATGAACGGTCAGACAGAACGTGCAAAAGAACACATGGAAAAGGGTATCTTGCTACTGGAACAGTATAATCTGCTTTATACCAATGACAGTATCCCGCAGATCAACAATTACGCCGCCTTATTGACAGAAATGCAGGAACCGGAGCGGGCAATGTCAGCTCTCCAGAAACTGGCACAGATTATCAAACACTATAATTCAGATCACTGTCTGGATTATGCACAGGTGCAGGAAGCCATGGGAAATATCTGCCTGATTACAGCAAATATCTCACAGGCTAAAACCCATTTCAAAAAGGCTATGAAAATCTATGAGGATGTCTGGGCAGATGAGCCGGAATTGATTGAAGAAAAATATCAGGAAATTCAGGAATTGTACCCACAGATTAGTATCGCACTGGCCAAAGGTATCTTGGCTTCAATAAATAAACAGAAATAAATTTACGTCGGACATCATTATCCGCCGTTGACTATTCTCAGCCTTTTTTCCACTTTTGGGAAAAAGATTTCATTTATGATTCTTTTGCCTTGCAAAAATAAAAAGCATGATTAATAAAGTAACCGGAAACAAAAGTCCAACTCCCATACCTGCACGAATATTGTCTCCAGCACTTTGTGTAACACGTCCAACAATCCCCGGACCTATGCTTCCACCCAGGTCCCCCGCCATAGCAAGCAAAGCAAACATAGCCGTTCCACCTGCCGGAAATCTTTCTGATGAAATACTGATTGTGCCGGGCCACATAATCCCAACAGAAAAACCACAGATAATACATCCAGTCAAACCTGTTATCGGATTCGACGAAACAGAAGCCAGCAGGTAGCATATCACACATAAAATTCCGGATCCGGTCATAAATTTCATCAGATCCATTTTATCACCATATTTTCCAAAAATCACACGACTGATTCCCATTGTAACAGCAAACATGCAGGGACCGGCCAGATCGCCAATTGTCTTTGACAGTCCCAGAGCAGCCTCCGCATAAGCAGATGCCCATTGTGCCATAGCCAGTTCTGATGCACCGGAGCAGATCATAAAGCATATGGAAAGCCAGAAAAGAGGTTTGCGAAACAGTTCCTTTATTCCCATTCCCTGCCCCTCATCTACCAAATGCTCAATCGGGCAGGTTGCAAAATTATAGATATTTATGGCCGGAACAAGTGCCCATAATACAGCCAGCCATTTCCAGCTGTCCATGCCAAACACTGCAAAAAACAGTGTGGAGATCACAATCGTTCCCACTGCTCCCCAACAATAAAAAGAGTGAAGCAGACTCATCGTTGCCTCTTTGCTATCAAATGGACACGCCTCTACGATCGGGCTGCAAAGCACTTCAATCAGACCACTTCCGACTGCATATACAATCACACTCAGGATAATTCCAACAAACGGTTCCGGCAAAAGCTCCGGCAGAAAAGCCAGACCAACCAATCCTGCTGCGGAACATACCTCAGAAGCAACAATACAGATACGATACCCTATTTTGTCCACAAACTTTGCACAAAACAAGTCTACCAACAACTGCGTAAGGAAAAAGCAGGTAGAAATCAATGCGATTTTTCCAAGTGTAATCTGATAATCATTATGAAATTTTAAAAATAACAATGGGGCAAAATTAGCTGCAATTGCCTGTGTAATAAATCCCATATAACAGGCTCTTTTTGTTTTCTGATAATTTGGCATGGTCATCACTCCTTTTGTTTTCTACAACATATTTTAATCACATTTCCATCCTCACACAGAAAGCATCCTTCATAATTTCCCGATATATAACGAGGCTCATAGTCAACGGTAAATCCTGCCTCTATCAGCTCGAGCATTAATTCATTTACTTTACTCGTACTGTCTACATACATAGAAAGACTCTTTCCGGATACGGAATTCTCTATCTTCACAATTGTTCTCATAAAATATCAGGAATCACCATCCTTATTTTACTTTCATGTAACCATTTGAACATCATGTCCTTTCACCTCATTTTTTATTGAATTATATAATATAATTCTGTTATTTTCATTGAATTATTTCTGATATTTATTGTATAATATCGTAAAGTATGTTTCAAAGAAGGACATTTCTATGAATATAAATACAACCTATACGAAAATCATTACAGATGAAGATTTAATGGAGGCAGTTCAGCACGGAAGCAATCGCTATCCTTTCCAGTTTTATTATGAAGATCTGTCCGTTTTTGATTTCAACTGTATCGAATGGCACTGGCATACAGAATTGGAATTTATTTTTATTGAATCCGGAACCGTTACTTTCTGGATTGGAGAAGACCGATTTGATTTAACCGAAGGAAATGGGATCTTCATTAATACAAAGGTACTCCATCGCTTTTATTCTCCATCAAAAGCCCTCATTCCCAATTTCGTATTTATGCCTTCTTTTATTGCCCCTCGCGACAGCCTGATTTATCAGAAATATATTCTTCCGATTATTTCTTCCCCACTGCCATTTCTCATATTTCATAAAGAAATATGCTGGCAGGCAAAGGTTTTATCTATCATGCGGCAAATTATTTCTGCACAGGATTCCGTTTCAACCAAAGAACTCCTTACCAGTTCTCTCCTTCAGAATCTCTGGCTGGAAATATTTGAAAACACAGACATTTCATACCCGGAAGAACACAAGAAGTATTCCACTGCTTCTCAAGCCCGTTTACAGCTCATGATGCAATTTATCCACCTGAATTACTCACGGAGTATCTCATTGGATGACATTGCAGAACAGGCAATGGTCAGTAAGAGTACAGCTTTGAATCTGTTTCGGAAATATTTACATATAACGCCGGTTAACTATCTCATTAATTACCGTTTAAAACAGGCCGGTCAGTTGCTTTCAAAAACCGAGAAAAAAGTCAGTCTCATTTCTTCTGAGACAGGATTTCATAACGTTGACTATTTCTGC
>SFQZ01000158.1 GCA_004562915.1 bacterium | reverse complement strand
CGGAAGGTGGGGGCTTTCAGGTCAAAGGCAACGGCTGCGTACTGTGCCTTTTCTTCCTCCAGAACCTTAAACAGAATATTCAGAAAACCGTAAACGGCATTCGTATGGAGGCCTTCACTGTTCGTCAGCATGGGAAGACCGTAAAAAGCACGGTTTAAAATACTGTGCCCGTCGATCAGGACAATCTTTTCTTTTTGTGCCATGAGATAACCCTCTCTGTCAATTTTATATCATTCTTTTTCTGTCATTTGTCTGTCTGGTCCGCTGTATCCTGAGAGATCACCGGAACGTCAGATATATTTTTCCCCTGATAGCGCGGAGTCAGTCTGAGGATCGCCTTCTGAAAGGTGCTCTGCTGAATCTCTCCTCTGCGTATCTCGTATCCGGTGAAAATGCTGCAGATGAGAAGAAGCTCCGCAACAGCAAGGACGGCGCAGTACATCACCCGCGACAATCTGTGTTTCAGGATCGACAGGCGCGCACTGCGGATATCATCTTCCAGCATTTTCTTGAAATTATATTCCTGGTGTGTGCCGGAATCAAGGCTGTCCATGGCTTTGTACATGGTAAAATAAATGTCAAGCTCATCCATGCAGTCACTGCAGTGTTCAATATGCTTCAAAAACTGCTCCATCTCCCTGTCTGACAGTGTCCGGTTGACATATGGAGTAACCATACGCCGTGCTTCCATACAATTCATGGCGCCTCTCCTTTCTGCTGCAGTATGTTATCCGTCTGGTCCTTTCAGGTGTCGCTGCGGAATCATACAGCTATGCTTATATTTTCCAGTACTACAAACAGGCAGCCTGAACGGTCTGCCTGTCAGTATACTCATTATAGGTAAAATTTCGTGAATCATCAAGTCCTTTCTTCAGTATCTTCCATACGGGTTTTCGACAGTTATAGCCCTATAAAACTTCATACAAAATCTCTGGAAGCCGCTTAAATAGCGGTTTTTTTAATGTCTAAACCTGTCAAGTTTTTAAAAAAATTTTGTTGTATTAGTTGTATGTTGTTGTATATTATGGTATAATAAGGTATGAAGCTTAATTATGACAAAAAATCAAAAGATCCCACTTACTTTATCCAAAAAGGTTATCGTAATGGAAAGAAAACCACAACTAAAAATATTGCCCGAATAGGAAAGCATTCTGAGTTGCTCAAGATCACGGATGATCCCCTTGCTTATGCCAGGGAACAGGTTGCCAGGTACAATGAGGAAGAAAAGAAAAACAACAAGGTCTCCATGGAGGTGACAATCGACTTTAATGAAAAAATTAAGGTCAGCAATGACCTTGTATCTTCCAGTACAAACAGGAACATCGGATACTTCTTTCTTCAGCAGCTTTACCATCAGCTGGACATCGGTTCTTTCTTTAAAAATATAACCGCAGATTCCAGAGTCACCTTTGACCCTAATCTTGTAAACCGTTTTCTTACATTTGCAAGAATTCTGGAACCAGATTCAAAACTGGGTACTTTTGCGCATCTGAACCATTATTATGAAGAACCTAAGTTTGACTATGTCCATATTTTAAGGACTATGGATATCATGCAGGAACATTATGAGGAATACATCAGCCACCTTTATGAGAAAAGCTGCAGTATTGTGAAACGAAATACAGCTGTCTGTTATTACGACTGCACCAACTATTACTTTGAAATAGAATCTCCAGATGAGGATTATGTGGATGAGGTAACCGGTGAGACCATCAAAGGACTGCGCAAATATGGCATTTCAAAGCAGCACCAGCCTGCCCCTCTTGTGGAGATGGGGCTGTTTATGGATGGAGACGGCATCCCTCTTTCCATGTGCATCACTTCCGGTTCGGATAACGAACAGACAACTGCCATCCCGCTGGAGAAACAGCTCACAAAAATGTTTAAAGGCAGGAAGTTTATATATTGTGCAGATGCAGGACTTGGTTCTCTGAACATTCGGAACTTTAATTCCATGGGGGGACGCGCATTTATTGTTACTCAATCCATCAAAAAGATGTCTGATACCTTACAGGAGGCAGTGTTTAATGATTATGATTACCGCCTTCTGTCATCAGATAAAAAGATATCAATAGAAGCTATGAAAACCTTTGATAAAAATGACCCTACCAATGAGGAACTGTATTCAGACAAAGCATACAAGATCATCACAGCCGATAAAGCCTTCGACCTGGGATTTTATGAAAAAAAGATTTTAAAGAATGGCCAGAAGAGAAAAGTGAAATCAAAAGCAATCGTAAAGCAGAAGGTCATCATCACATTTTCCAGAAAAATGATGGAATATCAGAGATTCATCAGAAACCGCCAGATCGACCGTGCCAGAAAACTGCTGAAAACCCTTGATCCCGAAACATATAAAAAGGGTCCGCATGATGTCACACGTTTTATCAAGAGGAAATCTCCTTCCAAATCTGGGGAACCTGTAACAGATCTGTACGAAATTGACCAGACCATCATTGATGAGGAAGAAAAGTACGATGGATATTATGCAGTAGCTACAAACCTTGATGATCCGGCAAAAGAGATCATCCGTATCAGTTCTCAAAGATATAAAATAGAGGATTGTTTTCGGGTAATGAAAACAAACTTCTCGGCCCGACCGGTTTATCATCAGAAAAGGGAACGGATCATTGCACATTTCATGATCTGCTACACAGCACTGCTGATATACCGGCTGCTCGAGAAAAAACTGGACCAGCAAGGGACACATTTCACCGTTGAAAACATCGTGGAGACCCTAAAAAATATGGAGGTTGCAAATATAGAGGACATGTGCTATATGTCAACCTATACCTGTTCACAGGTATGTACCGCGCTAAATGCCGCCTTTGATCTTGGCCTTGACAGAAAATACTATCAGCCAAAAGAACTCAATAAAAAACTCAAAAAAATTTTTTGAATCAGGATTCCCATACAACATCTTTCGTAAATTAAAAAGGGCTACAAACCGCATATTTACGCTGTTTGTAGCCCTTCTTTAGTTTGCTAACTGTCGAAAACGGGAATATAACAGAGGCAAAAGAAATTGTCAATTCTTTTCAAACACACATTTATTGGGTATAATATAATGTAGTAATCAGAGTATCGGAAGAAATCTTATTTAGTGTCTGCTGATTAAGCCATTTTCAGTCTTAACTCAGCAGAATACTCTGTAAAGATTTCAAACAGATAAAAAAATGCATAAAGTATTCGTCGCTGGATCTTAAAAAGATTCGCAACGAATACGGATAATGCAATAGATGTAAGTTGGGTCTCCTCCAGTTTGGTAACGAGCTTGCCCAGACCGTAACAACGTTTCTCAAGGCTAAACTCGCGTTCCACTTCTATTCTATCTGTATTATCCTGATATTCAGTCTTTTTACCTGATTTGATTGTTTCGGCACTTGGTCTTCCAAGCTTGGGACCGGAAAGGCGGATGCCTTTTGATTTACAAAAATTTCTGTTATCCCTGGTCCTGTATATCTGATCTGCAAGGACTCTCTCCGGATAATGACCGGTTCGAGTCTTGAAGCGTTCCACCGCTTCCCGCAGACAAGTGCTTTCATTATAGGCTTCGAAGGATATTTTTTCGAGCCTTGCATAACCTTGTGAATCAAGGCTGACATCAAGCTTTGCCCCGAATTCAACCGGTGCATTCAGCTTTCCCCGAACAATTGGCCTCAGCCATGGCTGGGTTATGCTTACAATTCGGTTGTCAACAGAATGCACTTTGTTTTCAAACATGTACTGCTGTTGCTCATATAACTGGAAGATGGTCTGCAGTAGTGGGATTTCCTTGCTGGTTGGCGCATATCCTTCTGACATGAAGTCTTCCAGATATCCCATATCACGTCTGACGTATTGCAGCTGCTGACGCAAAGCCCTGCGTATCTTCTTTACGGTACGTTTTTTACACTTGGCAAATGCCAGATAATCTTTCCTGGCTTTCCTGCGATAGCGACGCGGCAATGGCAGACCATATGCTTTATGGAATCTGTAAATGATGGCTTCCAGTTTTTCTCTTGCTTCATTCAGTAAAGAAACATCCTGCGGATATCTGATATTTGCAGGAGCACAGGTGGCATCCAGAATCAATGTACCTTCGGTTTCGGGCTCCTCTTCTGCATGGGTATCTGATGAAGAGCTTCCTCCTCCCGATGGAGACTTTGGATAATCGTCGTCATCCTGTTTTTTATTCAGGGCATCCAACATATATTCGTTGGCTTCCGCTATCATTTGAGCATTAATTCTCTTACGGAACAGAACCAAGGTGCTTGCATCAAATGGTGGTGTTTCCTGATACCCCGGCAGCCCGATAAAGTACTGCAGATACGGGTTTTCTGTGATCTGATCAACCAGTTCCCTGTCAGAATACTGGAACTTTGTCTGTATGATCAGGGCGCCAAGTGCTGTACGAAGCGGCTTTGCAACATTTCCAGTCTTTACTTTAAAAAGCCTGGAATACTTCTTTTCAAAAACATCCCACGGGATGGCATCAGCCATCTTGATCCAGCGGTTATTCGGATTCATATGAAGCCCCAGTGGCTGATTGAAATCCAGGAAAGAAAAATGTGACTTATCAACTTCCTTGTACATGAATTTCAGCTCCTTATATATGGTTTTCAACAGAAAAACTGCAAGAAAAATAAACTCAAAATATTGAAACCCTTGCAATTATTTTACCACATAAGGAACAGAAATTCAGTATTTTCAAGCTTTTGACTATTAATCAGCAGACACTATTTATAGAATTTACAGAGGAAACAGACAGGAGGATTCAGATGATTTACGATGTAATTATTATCGGTTCCGGACCGGCGGGACTGGCAGCGGCCATTTATGCCCAGAGAGCAAAGCTCTCCACACTTGTGCTTGAGAAGGAGTATATGAGTGGAGGACAGGTGGTAAACACGTATGAGGTGGACAACTATCCGGGACTCCCAGGTATCGGAGGCTTTGAACTGGGACTGAAGTTCAGAGAGCATGCGGAAAAGTTCGGGGCACAGTTTATTAATAAGGAAGTAAGACATATTTCCCTGGAGGAAAATGGTCAGATCAAGGTATTGTATACGGATCAGGAGGAGTATCGTGCACGGACGCTTATTCTCGCCATGGGCGCACGTTACCGGAAATTGAATGTACC
>SFQZ01000157.1 GCA_004562915.1 bacterium | reverse complement strand
TTGGTTAAGCCAGCAGGACAAGAGTTCCTTGTTTCTGCTGGTTTCTCTCGTTTTCTGCCATTATAAACCACCGACTTCCGGATAAGTTCTGGATGAGTTATGAATGGTATCAAATTTTTAAAATCGTTCGACAGAATGTGACAAGAACAAACGGAGCCGATAACCTGAGAGTGTGATCTCAATAGGTTATCGGCTCTGCGTCTTAGCGTCTGGCTCTTTGATAACAATTATCTGTAGATCTTTTACTTCAATTAAACTTTCTTGTTTACACTTCGGACAATAAAGCGGATAGTTTCTCAAAACTGTATCCTCTCTGATTCTATCACGAGTTTTATTCCCACAAACAGGGCACAATATCCATTCTACTTTTTGCAATAAACCTTCCTCCGTTTTACCTTCAACTCAATTTGATTGACTTCTCTTTAAGAACTAACCTTCTCATGCCAAAACTGAACACAGGCACCACCAGATTCCACATTGCTAATCACAACAGCACCGCCAAGCTGCTCTACTAGATGTTTCACAATATATAGTCCCAGGCCAGAATGACTGCCTCCAAATTGTCTGGATTCATCTCCTCGATAAAACTTATCGAATGCTTTTTTCAAATCCTTAGAGCTAAACCCGCAACCAGTATCTCTAACTTTATAAAAAATCTGTTCTTTCTCAGGTTTCACGGAAATGTAAATGCTACCGCCATTTGGAGTATACTGTAAGCTGTTAGAAACCACATTATCGATGATTCTCGCCAACCGTTCTGTATCGATCAGAATTGCAGATGGCATATTTCCATCAATTTTCAAATCCAGAGTAATCTCTTTTTTTCGCGCCTCCAATTCATGCTCATGCACTGTCTGCTTCAAAAATTCAGCCAGATCTACAGGCACAGGATTCAACTGTATCTCTGATTTCTCCAGATCAGCACTATATTGCATTTGCCGTACAAGCGCTGCGCTCTTTCCAGCATTTTCTCTAATAATTTCAAGATACTGCTGCAACTTTTCATTGTTCCCTGTATGATGCTCAAGCAATGAATCTGTATAGCCCATAATAATGGAAATCGGAGACTTCAGATCATGGGCCAATGCCTCTACCATCTCGACACGCTCCTGCTCCATCTTCCACTGCTCAGACAAAGACTTCCTCAATTCCTCTTTCATATCAGAAAAGGCATCACATAGCCTGCCAAGTTCATTTTCTGAATGGTAATTGATTTCAAAATCAAGATCTTTTTCTTTTATCTTTTGCGAAGCATCAATAAGTAACTGCAGCGGTCGGTTAATGCTTTTTGCAAATGATTTGCTAAACAAAAACGTAAATACAACAATATAAAGAAGCGGAGAAAACAGTGCCATTGTGACAATTATGAGTGTCCATTTCCCTCTGGTATTCACAAAAGTAGCCTTTATCTGGTAGAAAAGAAGAACCGCTCCTTTTATCTCTCCTTCAGAATCTGTAATGGCAGTTGTGCGAATATAATAACCGTCACGCAAAACCGTTTTATCAAGAAAATCCCCATAAATTTCTTCTTTTGACTGGTATGGTCTCCGAGGATTCGTTCCGTATAATACATTTCCATCAGCATCCACTACCAAGTAGAGCAGACCGTCTCCTTGTATTGCCGCATCTAATCCTGCTTCGCCCTCTTCTGACAATAAAGCTACATTTTCTTTCTTAATATATTTCTGTATTCCTGGAACTTGCTGTTCATAATAATTCGCCGGATATATGTCTCCCGACTGTAAAAACAAGAAAAAAGCAAGCGCATAGGTTATGACAGAAGCTGCAATGCTGGAGACTATAATCAAAATAAACATATGCCGGAATTTACCTGCAAGTGTTGCATTCTTCATTTACATCAGCCTCCTTACATTTTGTTCCACCGGTATCCAATTCCCCAAACCGTAGAAATAAACTCTTTTCCCGGCATTACCGCCGCAAACTTCGCCCGTATGTTCTTGATGCGTTCCACAACGGTCGCGGAATCGCCTTCCGAATCATACCCCCACACCTTTTCATAAATCTGTTCTCTTGAAAAGACCTGTCCGGCCCGGTGTGCCAGCAATTCTACAATGTCAAACTCCCGTTTTGTCAAATCAATATCCGTTCCTCTGATTCTCACAGTACGTTCTTTCAAATCAAGGCACAGTTCTCCAAAATACAGCTTAGACCGCTTATTCTCCATGTTGATATACTGCGACCGCTGTTCCCGCCTCAGATTTGCCTCAATCTTTGCGAGCAGTTCACGCAATCCAAAGGGCTTCGTTATATAATCATCTCCGCCAAGTGCCAGCCCTTTAATCTTATCTGCTTCTGACTGCTTCGCACTCAGATAAATAATCGGACACAGCACATCATCCCGGATTGTCCGGCAGACTTCAAATCCATCCATTCCCGGCATCATAATATCCAATAAGACCAGATCAGGCTGCTTTTTCGACAGTTCTATTCCAGTCTGACCGTCAAAGGCTGTCAATACCTCATGGCCTTTCGCTTTTAGCTCATCTTCAAGCAGCATTACAAGTTCTTTTTCATCATCAACAATCAATATTCTACTCAAGTTTGCACCTACCTTTTGATATATCGAAGAGGAGCTGCTCAACCACAGCTTTCCTTCCCCTCCCACATATTAAACCAAATAGCTCCCCCTATCAAGGTTAGAAGCAAGCAGACAAAAATTGCTGTCAGCCCTACCAGCGCTGTATACGTTGCGCCAGCAGCCAGTTCTGTCATTGAAAGTACAGAGGTAGCTTTTAAAAAATTAGTTCCGGGCAGCATTCCCAACTTTACGGGCCATGTCCACGGAACAAACATCCAGACATTTGAGCCAAGACCAGTCAAGCCAAATATTGCTGCCATTAAAATTCCAGCTATACTGATACCAACCGATGCACCCATTCCCCATGCAAAACTCGCCCATAAATGAATTGCCACTATGGGAAGAGTCCCTAACATTGCCAATGCTGCCGCTTGCCAGAACAACCAACCTGCGTCCTCTGTCGGTAACACGAATCTCAACCCTATGTAGAGTACGAGTGTTGCCAGTAATGTACATACGCTCAGGCAGAAAAATAGTAACAGATATTTCCCAAGGTACAGTTTCGTCCTGGAAATTCCCGTTCCCAGAAAACCGCGAAAACTACCTGCCAGTTCTTCTTCCTGCACAGCCGCCCCTGCTAAAATACCTACTTCCAAGGGGAGCATAAATACTGTCCAGATTGTGAAGAATCCTTCAAAAACAAACTCCAGAGAAGTCTCAGGCCGAGCTACAAGATACGCAATCACACAGAAGGAAAAAATAACCGGCACACATAAAGTAAGCCATCGAATTGCCGCCCGCTTTGTGCGGAGCCATTCCGAAGATAAAATACGGATCATACGATTTCCCTCCTGCCAAACCAGATTGCTGTAATTCCAGTAAGTACCAGAAATGAAACTACCGATACCACAATGCCAATCAAAATAACAGAAGTATCCAACAATGGATCTCCCGTCTCCAAAATTGTACCGTTGGGATGCACACCGATCAATGGACACATCAGCCTTGTTGCCCAGCTCCACGGCACAGCAACCCAAATCACTTCTGGTGCTGCAAAAATCCCCACTATCATCCCCAAGAACCCAATTCCCATGCTTAAAGGCATTCCTTTCCATGTAGCAACACATAATTGGATTGGCACCAGTGCCAAAGAAACAAGCCAGCATACCAAAGCTGCTGTCACAATCTGTCTAAAAGGAATTGCTCCTGCTCCAGAAAAACTACCAGTTATTGCAACCGCCACAATCAAGACAACAGTTGATAACAGACTGTAAATTGCCATAGCCGTAACCTTATAAAACCAGATTGTGCGGAATGGTATATGATGCGAACACAGCGCTCGATAATTTCCCGATTTCTTTTCCTGTGCAGCAACTAACGCTGCAAACAGTGCATATCCAAGCGGGAGGAACAGAAACGACCACCAGTTAAATACCAGAGCCAGCAGACTCTCCCAGGTCCATGCACTTGTTTCTGATAACGGGTTATTCATCATCGTAGCCTGAACAACCAACGCATATACGGAAAAAAATATCGGAATAAAAACGATTAATTTTCCAATAAAAGTTCTTCTGTACTTCAGAAGTTCCGATTGCATACCACCCATCATTTCTGCCCTCCTCTCAGGATAACCTCCGTAAAGAACTCTTCCAGATTTTCAGTCGGGTCTGGCCGCCCTTGAAACAGAAGCTGCCCTCCACTGATAATTCCGATATCGTCTACCACCTGAGCAACCTCCGATAGAATGTGGCTGGACAGTATAACAGTCATCCCCCTTTTGGGAAAAGATGCAATCAGCTTTCTCAGTTCCTGGATTCCAAAAGGATCAAGGCCGTTTGTCGGTTCATCCAGTATCAGCAGCTTCGGATCATTTAATAGTGCAATAGCAATTCCTAACCGCTGTTTCATTCCCATAGAAAACTGTGAAGCTCGCTTCTTTCCAGTATCCTTTAATCCAACAATCTCCAACACTTCTTTAATCTTTTCCTTACGGATTTTAAGAAGTTTTGTATGAACCAACAGATTTTCTTCTGCCGTAAGGTTTCCATACAGGGCAGGAGATTCAATCAAAGAACCGATTTTAGAAAGGCCATTCCTACTCCACGGCTGCCCTTCAAAAATAATCTGTCCGCCGGTTGGCTGAATCAGACCTGTCAACATTTTTAATGTGGTTGATTTTCCAGCGCCATTCGGACCTAAAAGTCCATAAATGGTATTTTTCTTAATCTGCAACCCAATATGATCAACAGCCAACTGCTGCCCATACTGTTTCGACAGACTTTTTGTTTCAAGAATTAAATCATTCATGATAGCACCTCATTCAGATGTATTTGTATTTTTGTTCCTGAATAAAGCCTACCATAAGAAAATAACGGATTTATAACGGGACATTTTTTTTTGAAAGTTTTGTATCCATATATACGCAAATCCCCCGGAACAGCCTCTTTGCTCTGCTCCGAGGGATCGTTTCTTATCCCAAGTCTACAACCCGCTCCCAACCACCGTTTCTATGTACCCATCTCCAAGCTTCCGTCTGAGCAAATACACCACATTCGCCACCGCCGCCCCGCATTGCTCCGGGTCCGCT
>SFQZ01000156.1 GCA_004562915.1 bacterium | reverse complement strand
CAACGCCTCAGCAATCTCTACAATAGATCGTTCTCCCATTCCATAAGACACCAAGTCCGCACCCGAATCCAAAAGCACCGACCTTTTTAAGCGATCAGACCAGTAGTCATAATGTGCCAGACGCCTTAAGCTTGCTTCAATTCCTCCCAAAATAATCGGTGTTTTCTTATATACCTGGCGAATCAGATTACTATAAACAACCGCAGCATAATCGGGCCTCTTTCCCATAACGCCGCCAGGGGTAAATGCATCTGTTTTTCTACGTTTCTTGGATACCGAATAATGATTCACCATAGAATCCATATTACCGGCAGAAACAAGGAATCCTAATCTAGGCTCACCATATTCCATAATGCTGGATTTATCCTTCCAATCCGGCTGAGCAATGATTCCTATCTTGAATCCATGTGCCTCCAGAACACGTGTAATAATTGCATGGCCAAACGATGGATGATCCACATATGCATCTCCAGATACATAGACGAAATCTACCCGCTTCCAGCCACGAGCTTCCATATCCTGTCTGCAAATAGGCAAAAAACCTTTTTCCATTCTTAAAGCACCTCATAAGTTTCTTTTTTTATTTCATCAAAACTAAATATATAATAATCTGCAAGTTCTCGTTTTTTTGCTTCTTGTGGTCTTGAAAAATCATCATCCACAGCGCATACTTTCATCCCAGCATTTTTTCCTGCCAGAATTCCCATTGGAACATCTTCAAAGACCAGGCACCGCTTTGGATCTACACCTAATTCCTGAGCAACCCTAAGGTATACATCGGGAGATGGCTTCCCGGCTGAAACTTCACAGGCACTTCGAACCACATCAAACAGTTCTGCCACATTCAAAGCTTCCAGTGTATCATCTGCAAGCCCTTTATCATTACTCGTGGCAATGCCAATTTTCTTCCCAAGGTTTCGCATCTCCAGAATAAATTCATAGACACCTTCTTTCAGAAATACTTGTGTCATATATTTATCATGCGCCATATCCATCCATTCATCCATAATCTGCTCTCGTGTACAATTCAGCTGTGGGTATGTATCCAGAAAAAACTGGGCCACTTCAATATAACTCTTTCCTTCCATGTCTTCATGGAAATTTTCAGGCTTTGTCAAATGATATTTTGCCAGATAATCATCATCAATAGATGGCCAGATCCACATAGAATCTACCAATGTTCCATCTAAATCAAATATAATTGCATCAACATCTCTAAGCATCTTAGTAGGCAATCTCTTCCAACTCCTTCTTCGTAAGCGGCCGATATTCTCCTGGTTTTAGGTTTTCATCTAGCTGAAGCTGTCCCATACTTTCTCGTTTAAGATAGACAACCTCTTTTCCCACAGCTTGAAACATACGCTTCACCTGATGGTACTTACCTTCCTGTATCGTTAATAATATCTCCGATTCTTCGCCACTTTTCAGTATTTCCAATTTTCCCGGTCTTGTCCACTCTTCTTTTTCACAAGTTCCGATATTCACTCCTCTGGCAAACGCCTCTACATCATCCAGTGTCACTTTCCCCGAAACTTTCGCGAAATAGATTTTATCTACATGTTTTTTAGGAGACAACAAACAATGAGATAGCTGCCCATCATTCGTGATCAGCATCAGTCCCTCTGTATCTTTATCCAATCTTCCAACGGGGAAAAGATCCTTTCTCTTTTTTCCCCGAATCAGTTCAACGACCGTCTTATCCTTCCCATCTTCAGTCGCAGAGATGACCCCAGCCGGTTTATTCAACATATAGTATTCGAAAACAGCATAGGAAATTTCTTCTTTGTCAAGGGTAACACAGTCTTTTGTTTCATCCACTTTTAATTCCGGCGATTTTATAGTGTTCCCATTTACAGCCACTCTTCCCTGACGAATATATTTTTTTACTTCCTGGCGTGTCCCGACCCCCATATCCGCCATATACTTATCCAAACGAATCATCAACACAGCCTCCATCCCGGCAAATATTTATTTTTAAGAGTTCCATTTGTAAGCTTTCCCCATCCAAGCGGATAACCATCCACACATACAAGCTGCCATCCCTTTTTACTGGTTCCCGTCAGATCTTCGACGTCCACTGTTTCTCCCTTTAAATACCTCGCAACTCTGCAATCTTGCGCCGCCAGATCAATGCAATGCGCATACTCTTCTTTTTTCAGGCACATAGCCAAAGCCTGACTTGGTTCAAAACGATTTTTTTTCAGCTCCCCGAGCAACAATCCTGTTCGTAAAAAACGAATTCCGCGAACATCCGGAAGATCTTCCGGCATATAATAGATTCGTTCTCCATGAATATCCAGGCGTGAGCTATCCAACTCCCAGGAGACATCTTTCATAAACTTTTCCAGATCCTCAGGAATTCTTTTGGCATTCTTCTTTTTTAATTTTAATTCTTTTTCCCGCAATGAGTCTCCCTTTTGCAAAAGAGCTACATAATGTCCCTCACCTTTCATTTTGTGAGGAAAAATTCGCACAGTTCTTTTAATATCTTCTATCTTTCCTTCTGTAAACTGTGGCATTCCCTGGCAGAATCCTTCGTATGGTAAAACATCCAGAATCCGAAACTCTGGATATTTCTCAAGCAACTGTTCAATAATTCTTTCATTCTCACGGCTATCGAACGTACAGGTCGAATAGAGCATCATTCCCCCTGGTTTTAGCATTCTTGCAGCCTGGAGGATAATACTTTTCTGAATATTACTAAAAAATTCTGGTCCATGTTCTTCCCAGGCCTTTACCATTTTTTTATCCTTGCGGAACATTCCTTCTCCAGAACACGGAGCATCTATAAGGATTTTATCAAAATATTCTACGAAATAATCTTCCAGCCTTCCCGGTTCCTCGCTCAATACCAATACATTTCCAATTCCAAAAACTTCAATATTTTTCAAAAGGCCTTTCGCTCTGGAGCTACTGATATCATTCGCGACAAGTACTCCTTGTCCCTGAAGCTTTGCTCCCAATTCTGTAGCCTTGCCTCCAGGTGCCGCACAGACATCCAAAACCCTGTCCCCCGGCTCAACAGGGAGCCGATTGGCCGGTGTCATTGCACTTGGCTCTTGCAGATAATATAATCCAGCAAAATAATACGGATGCTTGGCAGGAGATATCCGGTCCCCATCATAATAAAATCCATTCTCTATCCACGGAATCGGTGTAATCTCAAACGGACATATTTTTTGAAATTCTTCTACAGAGATCTTCCCCGTATTGACACGAAGACCATAGTATCTTGGCTCATCATAACAGGCAATATATTCATCAAACTCTTCACCCAAGAGTTCTTTCATCTTTTCTTCAAACACACTAGGCAGATTCATTATTCTTCCTCCATATTTACATACATAGCTTAGTATAACATATTCTTTCGTATAACTCTAGAAATAAGCATACTTTAATTTCTTATTTTCCAAAGAACGCAAAACGTAATATGGATTCACACTAATCTCTTCCCCGTCCTTATATGAATAGATTCCTACATGAAGATGTACAGCGAATTTGCCTTTTGTACCTTCCGGGCCATATCCAGAATCTCCCATATATCCCAACAGTTCCCCTGCTATCACTTGTTCTCCTTCTGAAATTCCGGCATAAGAGTCCAGGTGGGCGTAGTAATAATAAGTACCACTCTCTGATGTTATGCCAATTCGATATCCTCCTTTTTCAAGCCATCCCAGGTTTGTGACAGTTCCATCCGTCATACTCACTACTGGATAGATTCCCCTTTCATTGATCGATGCCATAATATCGGTCCCTTCATGTCCAGTTGTTCCTTTGTATTTACGCTCCATCATCCAGCTGTCTGTATAGGATGTTTTCAGTGACTTATCCACAGTCGATTCGGGAATTGGAAAATAACTCACTTCTTTTTCCACATTTTGGAGTAATGTTTTACACTCATCCGATAAAAGCTCTTCTTTTTCTCTCATAGATGACAAAAAAAAATCCCTTCGATATTCTGTATCTTTGATTGTTTTCTTTTGTAGACCATAATACTTTCCCATTTCCATAAGATGACCTGTTTCCAACACAGTAAAAAGAGAGAGCAAAAACAATAGAACTATAATTTTTCGTGTTTTTTTCTTTTTCATAAAAAAACTCTTTTTAATCACTATATGAACAGGACCAGTCCCCTATTCACCAGGGAACCGGTCCTATAAAATTTTAAAATATTAAGATCTTTTATTTATAGTTTTTGAGAATTCATTATTCCTTATAGCGAATCTTTCTTCATAAAACATCTATGCACTCCATAGAATAAAACAAAAGCAATTTTCCGGTGTCCCAATATGTCAATTCAACGTTTTCTGTCTACACTATCCGTCCTTCTTCTGTTTCTTTCCATGCTAATTTTTCCACAAGGTGTATTCCAAGGGGCAAGCTCTGGAATTCTTCTGTGGTTCAATACAGTACTTCCTACACTCCTCCCTTTTATCATACTGTCTAATCTATTGCTTCGTACTCCGGCTATCGACTGGATCGCCAGCTTCACAGCTCCTTTTATGTGCAGATTCTTCCATGTATCCTCATATGGTGCATTTGCGATTTTAACGGGTTTTTTATGTGGTTATCCAATGGGAAGCAAAGTAACTGCTGATCTCCTGAAACATAATTATATTTCAAAGAATGAAGGGCAATATCTACTTTCATTCTGCAATAACACAAGCCCGATGTTCATTATCAGTTACATTGTCTGGCAGAATTTGCAAAATAGTGCCTTAACACTTCCTGTTTTATTTATCCTTATGCTTTCTCCTATATTTTGCAGCTTTTTCTTTCGAAGATTCCACCAGATTCCTTTCAAAACATCAACATCCGTTCATCCGTTTTCAAAAGTCCATTATGGCTCAGAGACTCTTGAAAACCTTATAGACAAATGTATCATGGACGGATTTGAAACAATCACAAAAGTTGGTGGGTATATCATGCTTTTTTCTATTCTTATAGCATTAATAGAATATATTCCTTATCACTCTGTTCTCATCACTTCCATTATTTTACCATCACTGGAAATTACAACAGGAATAAAGATTCTATGTTCCGCACCAATCAGGCCGAATACCCAGATTGCATTCGTTCTCGCCCTCACTGCATTCGGCGGATGGTGCTCTGTCGCTCAGACAAAATCCATGATACACGGGA